>RYWJ01000022.1 GCA_003979185.1 Candidatus Saccharimonadota bacterium
TACATCCCCTCACCACCCTTAACCCATATACTATTTAGGTAGTAGCGACGCAGCGAACGGAGAAGCCGTAGTAACGGTCGTTGCCGCTGGCCGGGGCAACATTGGTACTACCGAAGTACAGGTGGTATGCGTAGATGGTAGAGCTGGCAGTACGTGACCAGTAGAAGCCGCGGGAGCCGACATAGAGCAGTGAGCCATTGCTGACGAACCCGGCATAAGGGAAGTTGATCTCAAACCCATTTGCAAGAATCAGCTAAGATAAAAAGACTTCCACCAGTAAGCCCTCAGCTATTTAGCTGAGGGCTTGGTAGTATTTGTGTTATTACTTATTTATCACTACTTTTCTTGGTAGCTGTTTTCTTGGCTGGCTTCGTATTAGCCGCATTAGATTCTACTAAGAAATCCATCGTTTTATCAATAATCAAACGATTCTTAATATCCTGTCGCACTTCTGGCTTCTTGAGATTCTCCATGGCCTCTTTGGACTTTTGATATAAGTCCTTCAGCTCGGCAACTTTGGCGGCAACTTCCTCGTCACTAGCTTCAATTTTTTGCTCACGTGCCAAGATTTGCAAGACTAATGATGCTTTGACGCGCTCCTCAGCAACCTTACGAGCCTCTTTCTCCCATTCTTCAAACTTCTGACCAGCAGCCTCAATATAATCTTCTAATTGCATACCACGACTCGCTGCATTACGACGCATATCGTCACGAATGAAGCGCATTTGATCTTCGATCAAGATCTCTGGCGCAGCAACCTTTGAGCTCTTTACCAACTCAGCTACCAACGCCTCTCGATACTGTTCATTAGCACGATGACGATTCTGAGTCTCCAAATTCTTCTTAATGTCAGCACGAAGCTCATCCATAGTCTTGAAATCACCACATTTCTTCGCTAACTCATCATCTTCTTTTGGCTTTTGGATCTCATTCACTTGCTTGACAAGCGTTTCAAAAACAGCTTTTTTGCCAGCTAAACTTTTTTCGCCATAATTCTTTGGAAAAGTGACTTCAAGATCAAACTTATCACCAGAAGAATGCCCGATAATTCCCTCTTCAAAACCAGGAATAAATGTTTTTGATCCAAGCACTAAATGATAGTCTTTGGCACTGCCACCAGGAAAAGCTTCGCCATCACGCTTACCAACAAAATCAATGATCACTTCATCGCCATCCTGCGCAGCACGCTTGACTACAACTTTCTCACTGTAAGCATTAAGGATGTTATCTATAATCTCCTGAACTTCCGCCTTGGTCGGCTCAGTTTTTGGCATCTCCGCCTTTAATTTCTTAAAATCACCGAGTTTTACGTCCGGCAAAACTTCAGCCGTTGCCACAAACTCTGCGCTTTCACCTGGAACGTATTTGCTAACATTGACGTGCTCAATAGCAATTGGGGTTTGCTTTGCGGACTCGAAAGCTGCTGGCATAGTCGTGCGTACTGCTACATCAAGTATTTCGTTATTGACCTCATTCTCTGGAACATTCTTCTCGACTAGTTCAACGGGAACTTTGCCCTTACGAAAGCCCTGTACCTTCAGATTAGTTGCTAAACGAGCTAAGGCTTTTTCGCGCGCTGACTGCAAATCATTTGCGTCCAGCGTTACTTTCACTTCCACTCTTGTATCGGATAATTTTTTCGTTGTAGTCTTCATATGGTATATTCTACCATAATTTCCTATTTTATCCTAGAACTTATCTATGGAGTCATGATACCACCACGTTCACGCGTTCGAAGATAGCGCAAAGTTTCCTTCACTTCAGCACCAAGCTTGACTTTTGGATTCAGAATCCCACGTGGATCAAACGCCTCTTTAATGCTGGCGTATAATTGACGCTCGCCAACCCCTAAGGTTTTCCCCATCATTAAAGCCTTGACGCGCCCCTCTGGGCCATTACCCGTCAGTGAACCCTGGCAAGACTCCACCAACTGCGTATACAGCCTAATAAACTCAATGATCTTTTTACGTCCATCTATCGACTGACAATCAAAATCTGGTCGAACATAATAATTTGACGTTGCAAATGATCCAAAAACTGGCAGTTCCACACCCAGAGTTTGCTCAAGCGTCTTAAGACCATCTAGAAAATCACCAAAATGCATGCTTGGAACAAATACATCGTCTAAGATTGGCGCACGCTCACCACGATCATCATTATTCAAATAGCACAACAGAGCGTTGTCAATACATTGAAATGCCATTGTATTTTCTGGAGTTTCCTCCACACAAAATGTTCCTTCTGGCAATACTTCCAAGGCGCGCTTCATTCGTTTGTTTAGCCTGAATCTACCATAGCCAAAATCAACCACCACCGCCATACCTCGACCAATCTTACGGATGAACAACTCTGATTTCTTGCCATGATCAGATGCATCCTCAAGGATTCTCAAATCACAAATCTTCACCGTCGCAGGTTCCAAGTCGCATACAAAGTTCAAGAATCTTTGAGCAGCTTTCAAATCGTGAAATGAAACTAATAATCTACGCGACTCTGGCGGAACTGGCTCAACATGTAAGATAATATCCGATATTATTCCAAGTGTACCCTGAGAGGCAAACATCAACGGTAACAAATTTACTGAGTGTTGCTCACGTACCTTAACAATATTTGCATATCCCATGGCATCAAATGGACGCATTGATCGATCCAAGATCACATCGTCAAACTTATCTAAAATCTTACTAATCTTACGATACAAGACACCTTCGGTCGAATCTTCATTAGCCTTTGCCTCGGCTGCACGCAAACTCATCGGCGAAAGTTGCACCAAATCACCATTCGCAAGAACTACTTCAACGCGTTCCACAAACTGGTAAATACCACCGTACCGGCGCGCAGCATCATCACTCGGACAGTTAGCAATCAGACCACCCAATGTCACGCGCGAATCATATTCAACCGGCAACCACATTCCCTGCAAACGCAAAGCTTCATTCAACTTCCCCAAGGTCATACCAGGTTGCACTCGCACCAAGCGTCCACGCACATCAATTTCTTCAATATGATTAAACTTTTCCATTGATATCAAAAGACCTTCACCGATACTAGCGCCAGTTTTATCCAAACCAGTCCCGCGCGGCGTAATTGGCAAAAAGAAGTCACGATTAGCCAATTGATCTGCAAAACGTAAAAGCTTACGAATATCATCGGTACTTTCTGGAATGGCCACTAGTCGCGGAGTAATCTTAAGAATAGACCGATCAGTTGAATACGCCTCACAAATCGACGGCCTGTCAAAAACGTTGCCGATAGTATGCCGATTCAAATACTCTGCCAGTTTGCTCACCCAATCCACCTATTTAACTTATGTCTTATTATAGCACAGCTTTTCGTGAAGAACTAGCATTTTTCTAGCCTTTTCGTAACAGATGTTATAATTAGAACGATGAAAAACAAGGTTTTTTACGATCGTGTTCCGAAGAAATGCTGGGTTGGTGAACACCAGAAGATTTGCTATGCAACGAAAGAAGAAGCCGAAGTTGCTGCGCTCGTGGCTCAGTATGACCACAACTCTCCCAAGCTCAGCGTATATAAATGTGAATATGGCGACCACTGGCATTTAAGCTCTCAACGCCCTAATTCGCCAACGCGATAGTCTATTTTCTTCTTTGAAGTACGGTTATGTCTGCGACGCCAGTGTCTGGGCTTTTTGGGATGAAAGCAGGCTGGTCCTGAGTTAAAGTATTAGCATCGTCTTGACTAGGAATCAGTCCTGTTGCTGGATATGTAGGCATCTTGTCAGCATCAGGATTGTCTGGTTTTACGGGTGCGGTTGTTCCTTGGTCTGGTGCGACTGGAGGTACTGGATTAGTCGTATCAGGATCTGGGTTGATTGGACTTTGCCCTTGATCATCCAGCCTACCACTCAAGACTGCACTGCGAGCAATACCACGTCGACCAGACTGCGAATATGGCGTTAAGGTTAGCTTTTGCTCTCCTACTAATTCGCCCATCGTGAAATTGCCTTTACCCTCCTCTACAGCTACGAATCCCAACAGTGCATCGTCTAGACTCACCAATACTTTCTCCGCATTGGTTTCAAAAGTAATATGCGTTGTATCATCGTCAACCCTCTCGACCCCTAGCTCTGTAATTTCCGAAGCTTGTTCTACTGCTCGCTTCTGGACAATCTTTACTTTAGCTGACATCGTACTGGAACCTTTTTCGTCCGTTACACGCACCTGTACAAAACCCTCAAATTCTGAGTTAAATTGTTTCTCCACTATAGATTGACCAGCCACAAAATTACCGTTTCCTTCTAAATCCCACTCATATATTAAATCTTCATTACCAAAGCCATAGGAATTGCCAGCGTCAAATTTAAGCACATCACCTACCTCACCATAATATTCTAGATTGGAGAGTTTTGCCACAGGGCGATTAAATATAGATTCGGTCGACAAGCTCAGCTCAGACTCGACGTCAAAGAATGCCCCTCCAGTTCGCTCAGTAAGTTCGCGATAAGTTTCGCGCAATTCTTCTGGTGCGATCACATAAATATTTACCGGATCAATACTTAAACTTAGCTCGACAATATCCTCAATAGTTGTAGCATCAAAATCTGGACTATGGTAGCCAGCATCAGTCAATACGACTATACTTTTCGTCACATCGCGTCGCCACTCTACTCTAAGCAAAGCTTTTCGAAGTGCAGATAATAGCGATTCGTCTGCGTCACCACCACCACAATCCGACGCATATCTATAAGGTGGGAAATTCTTCTCCTGACACTCAAAATCACAATTTACGAAAAAGGCTGGAAAGACCATATCCCTAAGATCACGATACTCATAAGCCGCTACTCGCCCACCATGCTTGCGCACTTCCTTGAACAACTTCACCTGCTGTTCACTATACTTTTTAATATATGGATCCATTGACCAAGTTACGTCCAATAAGAATACCAAATCATGTATATTAAGTCCATCTTTATCATTTTGCGTTTGATCTGGATATCGATTTTTTAGTTTTTCCCAAATTACCTGAGCTGCATCCTTATAGCGATTACTGGAAATATATTTTGAGTGGTCCGATATGCTCATTTGCGAACTACACATAATATCACCATCATTACACCAAGTTCCTAGTTTGCCAGCATAACCATCAGGCTGGTATGGTCGATGGCTACCCAAGACGCCAGTATATGCTTGACAATCGGGTACATCAGCACGATATTCAGATAAATTCTGTCCCATGCATGCGTCTGGAGTTTTCGGCAACAACCATTCAGAAAGTGGCGAACCTTCTGGCAAATATATTTTCGGATCACCAAAAGTTGCAGCATAGATAATTTTGGCAGGATGAATATCGTGTATAGCTTTAGAAATAATCATAGCGCCCTGCGAATAGCCGCCTAATACATACTCTGTCTTGTGACACGAGCTTGAAATTTTCGTAATATAAGCTTTGAGTTCATTTATGCCTTCCTCCACACTTTTCCCAAACTTTCCAGCTTCCCCTGCCGTCAAATATGCCTCAACCATATTTACTCCAGCCCAAAAGTTGCCACTAACCGCCGCAGCTGGATATTGATAACTCATTTGTTTTTGTGATCCTAGCTCATAAAAATTATAGCTCAAGGTAGCATGACTCAATCTTTCCTCCAAGCTACTTCGCCAAGCTTGATAATTTGGTCCATTTAGGGATTCTCCAGAACCACGTACAAAAATAAATTCCACATCATTACAACCCGCCGCTACGCTAGGTACAGAATTTAATATGACTCCAAAGCTTGTTGTAGCTATAAATAATAATGCAAATATTACATTACAATAATGTCTCGGCTTTTCTTCTCGCCAACAAGTTTTATATTTTTGCTCCCAAAATTTATTTTTTAGCAATTTTCTCCGCATTCCTGCCTCCACAGAACTATAATTTATATTCTGTGCGTCAGTATATAGGAAAATTCTTCCATTTTACAAGCACTACCGAATTAGACAACCATTTCAGCCGAATAAAGACCCCAGAAGCATATAATAACTAATTCAGCTCGATAAAGGCCCGCAAGGTATTTACCAAACAATTTCCGTCAGCTCATGCTCGCGTAAGAAATCATTCGCTTTCCGAAAATGACCATTACCAAAAAAGCCATTGTATGCAGACAAAGGAGATGGATGCGCTGATTCTAAGATCAAGTGTTTTTCCGTGTTGATCAACTTCTTTTTACTGCGTGCATCACGCCCCCACAGCAAGAAAACTAAATGATTACATTGCTCATTCAGATATCTTACAGTAGCCTCAGTAAACGTCTCCCAACCATGCCCACGATGGGAGCCAGCTTTATGCGCCTCAACCGTCAAAACGTTGTTGAGCAGTAGCACTCCTTGCTCCTGCCAGCTTCTTAGATTTCCAGTTTGATTACTATGGCTACCATACTCCTCATCGATCTCTTTATATATATTTACTAAAGACGGTGGGATTGGTTGCGAATCTGGCACCGAAAAAGCCAAACCATGCGCAGCTCCAGGTGTATGATATGGATCTTGCCCCAAAATCACTACCTTAACCTGGTTTAAATCCGTAGTGAAAGCCCGAAAAACCTGCGCCTTAGCGGGAAAAACTTGCTTGGTTTCATATGCTTCATGCAAGAACTTACTTAACTCAACAAAATATGGTTTAGCAAACTCCGAATCCAAAAAGGCCTTCCAGCTTTCGTGCATCTTAATCTTCTTCTTTCACTTCCTTAAAATCTTTGCTAGCCGAACGTTTCTCTTGTTTTTCTTCAATAGCCTCTATCACCTCATCCTTAGCTTCATCATCCTCAACGGTCTCATCTTTGGCAACTTTGCCCTGCTTTGGCTCCACTGGCAAAATATCTTCTCTTGGGATATCTGTCGGCATAGCTTTATCATGCGATGATCCTTTTCCAGATCTATTCTTATGACTAGGGTTAATCGCTTGCATAAATAAGCCTAGACCCAAAATAATCGCGAGCAAGGTCATAAACCAACCTATAAATGGGAGCATACCTACGAATATGACTAAAGTAATTCCAAGCAAGAGCTTCACGAATGCCGGAGCATTACTATGGAATAGATTATTAACCAGCAGCTCTCCCAACCACACTCCAGTAAAAGCCTGCGAAAGATAGATCATAATAACATAGGCAACGATCAAAATCAATCCAGCTGGTGCGCCAATGATTGACATGATCAAGAAGATGCTAATTAATGGAACAAATAATAAGGTACAAAGACCAATAAATAAATCTTTGCCAAATTGCACATAATTGACTTCTTTGGATACTTTGTCCTTTATGGCTGGGAAAAGTGCCATTATAATCACAAAGGTCACAAACAAAGCGATAATTGAAAGTACCTTCGACAAGAAGATTTCAGTTGCCGTAGCCGTATCAACTACGACTTCATATTTCTCAATCTCCGCATAAGTTACATTAGAGATGCCATCAATATAGGCGTCATTATTAATGCTAAGTTTGCCCGTAATTTCTGTTTTGCCCTGAAAGATTACCTCCCCAACAGATAAATCAACGTTACCGTCAATCTTGATATCATTTAGGACGAGTTTACGAGCCGCTACCGACAAGCTACCAGGAAGGTCTGCGTCTATCGTAATCACATTGCCAGCCGCAAAAACATCGCGACCGACTCTAGCATCTTGATGAATTGTAATGTAATTGCCTGCAGCAAACAGATCTTTCTTAGTAGAAGATGAAAAGTCCAAAATGTTTCCAGCCATAAAGGCATACTCGGAAGGAGCTTTTACGCCGACATTATTACCACTGATGAATAATAATCCATTTGTTTCAGTTTCGCTCATTACATTCATGCCAGCGATGAACCTATTTTGTCCAACTTTCAAGATTTCAGTATCACTATCAGACTGCTCCAACTCAAAAGTGCTCTCTGTCTCCTCAGACCGTACTGAAGAAGTCAAATCCCTTGGCGTTATCTCCTCCGCTATCGCTGGTAAGGTTAAACCAACCACACTTAATATTGATGCGCAAATTGCGGTAAGAATCATTTTATTTTTCATGCTGCTTCCTCCTGATTTTCATCAGCTATAACATTATATTCTTTGACACTATGATGCATCTTAATCACCCACGTTACCACCATGCCGCCAATCACCAGAAGTGCTGCATAAATTAGACTGTCTACACTAAAATTAAAGCCTGCGTTAAATAATAGACCTAGGGCACTTATCATAGTAATTAGCCCCACCAGCAAAACCATCGTGCGGCACGTCACTATAATCCTCTCTCCATTGGCCCGCATCAATAACCGCTGAGCTGATTCGGCATAGCGCCTCGTCGTATCCCACAATGAGCGCATGTAATTCAGAGTGCCTAACAAAGCCGTATAACGATATCCAGAAATCGCCAAAAATTCAATCAATTCTTGGTCGTCTTTCATTCCCGACTCACGCACATCAATATAAGCAGACATTTGTTCTAATCTGCCAGAGATCAACAGAGCAGTTTTCTCATAACGATCTAATTTAGTCGTCGCTAGCAAGATTCCGTCTTCAGTAGCATACTTTTGTTTTTTGATCGCATCAATTTTACCCCAAATAGCACGATGTAAATTCAGATAACGATGTAGTTGCCCTTTAAACTCACGCGCAAAAATTTGCTCTTCTACGTAGCGTTCAATATTCTCTGGAGTTGCTTTTTTATTATTGATGAAATAATACTTATCCCCACGCAATACATTGTAATTTTTGCCGTCAAATTCAAAATACTTTTGTCGCTCAGTTTTGGCGAGAAGATCGGCAATATTTTTTGCTGACGCATTGTCGCAAACAATAAAATACGGATAAATACCCTCTACGCTTTTTAATTCCTTAAAAACTGGAGCGCCAGTACTAAAAAGATAACTCAACGCTGGCGACAAGCGCTCTTCATAATAACCACGCAATCTTTCCGCATCAGCAAATAAAGTTGGTTCGCTAACTTGCTCGCTACTAACTACCGTTAAACCATCTTCAAATAGTTTCACCTTAGTATGTTCTGCCGTGGTAAAAGCGACAAACTCCTCATTAGCCACGCCATACTCAATAGTATCAATACGTAGATTGTCGCGTAATTCCCCAAGCTTTTGCTCATCCAGTCCTAGTTGAGAAGTTCCATCTCTCAAGAAATCATAAATTTCTGAAAGTTGTAACGTCGTCCGCTGAAACCAACCACCAATATAAATATTCTTTATCTTCATTCGCCTCCACTCATGCTTAAAGTCGCACGCGCATTAAAATTTGACCTCACTATTACTACTATCATAACACACTTCAAAACTCATTGAAAAATTTCCACTAACTTTTTCCGTCCACGACTACCCGTCTTAATGACAACGCAACTTTTAGCAACCCCAAAGTGTTTCGACAAAAGCTTGATCAAAGCAATGTTAGCCTCCCCATCCACTGGTTTTTCACGTAAATATACCGTTAGCGCGTTATTATCGGCGATTACCAGCGGACCTTTCTTCGAGTTTGGCTTTACGACAACTTCATAAATCATTTTATCTATTATACTCTAGTAAATCCAACATTTCTTGGCAATTGCCTAATGCCTGCTGACATTGCTGGCTTAGACTTGTTAGTTCCGTCAATTGCTTAGAAAAACCCTGAGTCAACCCATATTGCATACTCTGACTTAAGAAATTTGGCACTAGTTTAACGCCACTATAAAAAATCCTCTTGATATCATTACAAGTACGCGAAAGATAAAACTCCGTGATTTGTTCAGCAAGTAGACTTTTCGTATCAGTCAGGCTGCCCGTTAAGGTATTCATACCAAACAGCGCCAAAAAAGCCTTAGCCATTTTGAATAGAAAATTTGGTACGGCAATATTATACTGCGTAAATATCCCGATCATCTCCACAAAGAACTGCTCGACTGGAATGCTTTTGATTTTCTGGATCTCTTCAAGCATCTCACTGCGAAGCTTTTCCCAATCCATATCTAAATATTCTCCACGTTTAATGAGCAAGTCAATGACGCGATCAACTTTTTCAGTATACGCACTAAGAAAAAGTTCCCGTGTTAATTCGGCCTCTTCACTACTAAATTCAAAGATTAAGCCCATATCCAAAAAACCAATATTGCTACGATCTAGATATAAATTGCCGCCATGCGGATCACCATGAAAAACTACAGGCATACCATGGAACAACGCATAAAACGATAAACGAATATATTCATTTTTAGCCTGAGCGACTTTCTGCTTATTGCTCTCATTCATAGTAATATGATTCAGTGTTGGCGCTGTAATAAACTCCATGACAATGACATTATTTGTACTGTATTCCGTAAAAAGCTTTGGAACAACAATTTTGGTCTGAACGTTTTTAATTTTGCCATTCACGCTATCTGCAAACTCTTTATAGCGTACAATATTATAT
>RYWJ01000023.1 GCA_003979185.1 Candidatus Saccharimonadota bacterium
CGACACCGTCCAGTGAGCTATTGTAGACGAGCCCGGCATAAGGGAAGTTGTAGGGGTTCACAATCCAGCACTGGCATCAAGAACGCGATAACGCTTGCATTCACGGAAGAAGCAAGGTATAATATTACTAGAATATGGCAAAAATCGCTAGAAAATCTCCTCAAGCCCAGCTATCGCCCACTGACGCAGAGCTAGAAAATAAAATTTTGAATTATTTTCTGCTGTTTTTTAGTTGCGCCTTGATCGGCTGGCTATGGGAAGTTGCTATTAGTTTTGCTCAGTATGGCATCTTTATTAATCGGGGTGTCTTGCATGGTCCATGGTTGCCAATTTATGGTTTTGGTGGTCTTGGAATTATTATTTTACTCAAGCGCTTTCGTAAGCACCCTCTCGTGGTTTTTCTTAGCTCGATCGTCTTATGTGGCACGATTGAATACTTTACAGGCTGGTACTTGGAAACCTTCAAGCACATGAAATGGTGGGATTATAGTGGGGATTTTATGAATTTACATGGTCGGATTTGTTTGTTGGCTTTGACAAGTTTTGGTCTGGCGGCACTTTTTCTAGTATATTTCGCACATCCTAAGCTGATCGCTTTCTTCAACAAGATTCCTATCAAACCAAAAAAGGTCCTCTGCTTCGCGCTAGTTCTATGCTTCTTGGGCGATTTTGTCTATTCATCCGACAATCCCAATACTGGCAATGGTATCTCTAGTGAGGTACAGTCGACTGATACTTCTCAAGAATAGTATAAAAATAGGGTTTTTGCGGTTTACAGTATAAAGTTTTTGTGATAGAATAGACAGTATTATGGCAAAGAAGAATAATACTAAACGCAAGCTCGTTGGCTTAGTTTCTGAGGAATCTGGTATCCGTCAATACTACACGAAGAAGAATACTATGAATACCCCAGATAAGCTTTCTCTTCGCAAGTACGATCCAGTTTTGCGTAAGCACGTTGTCTTCACCGAGACTAAGAAAAATCTTGGTCGCAACGAAGTCAAGGAAAAGAAACGCTAAATCTTTCCGTTTCAGACACGAGATGCAGACTCGACCAGTTTTAGGTCGAGTTTTTGCAAATAGACTCTATTCAATGACTATCTTCTTAAAAAGTTTCTTTGGTTTTTTGAGACGCGAGTGCGAGGTTTGATTGACGGATCGGCTTTCCTTGATATTTGCTTCAGGTTTTTGCTCTGGCCGTGACGTATCTTTGGCAACATGCGCCCGCTTTGTCACTTCTGGCTCTTGGGATATTTCTGCTGCTTGATCTTCAGCGTTTTCTTCTACAGCATCGACACTTATTTCTGACCTGACTGACGCCTCAGCAGTAGAATCATCCACATCTTCATCGTTACCCACCTCGATGTCAGCATCTTCCAAATCACTAAAATTTTCTTCCGGCATTCCATTTTCGGATTCTGTTTCATCTGTAACATCCATGAACTCAACTTCATCTTCAATTACAATCTCAGCCTCAGCTAAGTTGTCCAGATCTCGTTCCTGCTCTTGGCTGGCTCGCTTGGCACGCTGCGCCATGACCTGAATTGCCGCCTCCATATCATCAAAATCCTCAGCCGACCAAAGTGGTTGATCTGGATCATCCACTACGCCCGTAGCTTGTTTAAGCTGCTGATACAATTCGGCACTACGCTCTCTAGCTTCGCGTGCCTGATGATCAAACTTGATCTTCACCGTCGTACTCTCCGTCAAAGCTCCTCGCCGTACAAAATGACCGCCGCTTTCGTCTTTCACAATTAGCTCTGACAGCTTTTTATCAATGTCTTGCCAAATTGCTTCAAAATTCTCGCCACCACGTGCGTATTCGACCGCTGTTAGTCGAGAAAATTCCCGATATAGATCCCTGTCCTTACTAAGCAAGATGTCTTTGCGCAAATTATATAACTTATCAGAATTGGTTTCCTCAACATGATCCCACCAAGCTGGTATCTGATAATCTTGAGCTGAAACACCCTTAGTACTCACGGTTCTTTTAATCGAAAGTTCGGCTGTCGGCGACATTTTAAGCGTCATATCCGCGTTTACCAATCTACTACCTGGCATTTCCGACCAAATCTTAAATAATTCGTCAAAAAATCCAATAATACTTAAACTACGCCACTGCCCAAAGATGCTTGAATCCAAATATAAATTCACCAGATCACCCCGTAAAAAGTCTAGATCCAAATATTTTTGGAATTTGCGCGCCGAAAACTGCGTGACTTTCTTTGTCCTTGCTCCAGTTTGTGACTTTGGCTGCGAGTTCACCTCCGACATTGCTCGCACAAAGTCCGTCGCGCTATCAACCGAAGTTGATAGTTCAATATCTTCGTCCAATTCGTCAACCGTCACCTCATCGTCAACCTGAACAGTAGCTTCTGGCTGCGCAAACTCGATCATCTCACTCAGACGACGGTTATCAAACAGAAGCTTGAGATTCTTGCGCCCTTTTGCTTCATAGACTTGATTAACCGTACGCCAATCTAAAATTTCCGCTGCATCCCCCGCGAACATTGCCTCAAAGCCATTTTTCTCCGCCCAACGTGCTAAACGGTTATGATAGCAAAGCTTCGGCAAAGCCAAAATCTTACTCTCGATACCAAAAAGTCGGTCCACAATTTTACGATATTCGGCGATCTGCTCCGATAGTTCATCCAAATCATAAAATCCCGCCATTGAATAATGATATGGAGTAGCAATGAAACTCACACTCCCACTTTTCACTAGTTTCTGCAAACGCCGAATCAGGTCCATATCCCAGCGTTCGGCTTGCTCCAGCCAGATCCCTGATACTAAAAGGGAAGCACGAAAATTCGGATAACGCTGAGCATTTCTTTCCAAAAGTGCAAAGAGAGGCTGGTAATTCGCTTTATCTTCGGCCTTAAACTCTACTTCACCGCCAAAGTAACCCTTCTGCCAGCTACTCGAATCTTTTAGTTCATACGGACGATGCAGGTGAAAACACAAATGAAGCGAACGCATATTTACCTCTCTTTATAACCATTACTCTTATCATATCATAGTTTATGAGAATCAGAGTAAAAATTAGACATTAAGCTTTTCATA
Organism: Candidatus Saccharimonadota bacterium; assembly: GCA_003979185.1. Classification (GTDB taxonomy): domain Bacteria; phylum Patescibacteriota; class Saccharimonadia; order Saccharimonadales; family Saccharimonadaceae; genus Nanosyncoccus. The sequence goes on from RYWJ01000023.1 coordinate 3,064, forward strand.
AACTCGCCAGCCCCTCCTTGATAATTCAATTTTGTATCGTTCTGGCTCCATTTCGCCGGAAATGTGATAAAATAGTCGTAGCCGCGTGTTTTGCGCGTGGTCCTTAGGGGCGTAGTACAACGGTTAGTATAGCGGTCTCCAAAACCGTAGATCATGGTTCGATTCCGTGCGCCCCTGCCAAACCGAATATAAATCACTAAATTGTTCGTTTGACCCCTGTTGAACGGACAATTTTTTTGTTAAAGCCCTGAGGGAAAAAATTTCTCCGTCCTGGTCGACAGTTTCATCTAATTCTTTCAGCCATTTATACGGTTCTACCTCTATCTTTTTGACTGTTAATGCCCTAGGTCGTTTTGGGATTACGTGTCCGCTATAATCCTTAGTTCCAAACGGTACTTCTTTAAGTACTGGACATGGACCAATGGCAAGTAGTAGAGAACGACGCACAGACGGCTCACGGTCACTATCAAACCTCTCTTTATGGTTCACTAGTTTCTCCAACGTATTACCAATAACTTCATACCAATTTTTGTTTCGCTCCCTAGTATCTTTATTTGACTTTTCAATATCAGCCTTTAAGCTTTTTAGTTCTTTAGATTTTGCCTCAAATTCCTCATCATCAATTAACTCTCGTACCCGCATATCAATTAGCGTTTTAAGCTGCTTCTCGCAGTCGTTAAGGCTATCATTTTGAGCACAGGCAACATCATAGCGTTCGGCAAGTTCAGTAGTATGAATATTATTTAGAACTTCCATAGCCCATTCATAAAGTTTAGGATGAATAGTATAATGGTCGAAAATTTCGTCAATCTGCCTAAATGCTTCTTCCTCCTCAATTCCACCATGTAATTCACATTTATGGTAGGGGCTTTTCTTGGTACATTTATAATAAGTATGATCATTATACGTTCCGTCTGCGAGTAGGCGATCGTGGTGCTCGCCAATAATCGCACAACCGCAACTAGCACAAGTTAGCAAGCCCTTTAACTCATGTTTAATCTTACCATTCTTATATGATACTGGTCTACGATTATGTTTTTCCATAAAATCATCTTTCTTGCTCTGAATATACAAGTATTGTTCCCAAGTAATCATAGCTGGCCATTGACCATCAATTAGATGATTTGGGTCGTCATAATCTTTTAGTTTACCAGCATAAAAGAGCTGCCATTCCAGCCTCTACACCAAAGATTAGCACGTTATCCCATGGATAATAAATACGGTCATTAGTATGAATCATTTGGATCTTACCATCCAACAATAGTTGTTGTACTAGCCCGCTTTCTCCAGGATTACGAGCAAGGCGGTTTGCTTGCCAACAGATAATTCCATTTGCTTTACCCTGCTCAATCATTTTAATCATTTGGCCAAATTGCGGACGGTTGCCATGTTTACTTGCAGAAGCCTTTTCTCTGAAACGTTTTACAACTTTATAACCATTTTGCTTAACGATACGTTCGGCAACATCCATTTGGTCATCTAGGGAAGCAGATTGACACACATACAACAACTGAATACTCATATTTTATCTATTTTGCGGAAAAATGGGTGAGATAGGGTATAATACAATTATGAATGAGCCTTTTAGCGAGGAGGTCGGATCGGCGAAGCCACGGCGACGTATTAAGCTGGCGTCTTGGCTGGTTTTGTTATTGTTGCCGATTGCGTTGATTCTGCCGAGTTTTGCGGAGAACTTGCGGATTGCAGTGATTGGCCGCGAAACGGTTTGTTGTGATCCGGATAATCGGGGAGAGTTAGAGAAAAAGGCGGAGGCTGCGCGCGCGAATCGTGAACAGGCGGACTTGATTATGAGAGTGGGATTGATTGGGGGCATGGTGCTCGCGGGCGTGGGGGCGATAGGGTTTTTGATGGCGGTGGTGAGATTTTTGCCGGGGTTGTTGAAGATTGTTTTTGGGTTGGTGGCGATTGTCACAGCGGGGTATATTATCTATGCGTCGTATCGAATGTACGATTATTACACAAACAACACAGAATCATATTATGAGACGGATTCGTGGTATGGGTTCCGGGATTTGGAATGGTATTTGCCGACGGCATGGTTTGGGGAAGGAGAGGGCGATGTGTAGACTTTTCTTAATATACGAAGGGAGGTTGAGGATTAAGCCCTTGAAGCCCTGCCAAACAAAAATATGTCCGTTTGGACTTTTTGTTCTCTCGAAAAATTGTTTTTAGTATAAAGCCGACTCCTGTTACTCAAAAAACAGGAACATAGCAAAAGGTTACACCAACAAAAAACTACCATCCTTACAGCTAGGAATGAAAGCTGGCATAGCTTCCACACGCTTGAGCTACAAATTTATTGCATTTATAGCCGAAATAACGTATAATATTGAAAGCACCTTAATTTTCAGGATTTTATCAAACAAAATCAAAAAACAGGTGGTATTGAAATGAATTTTGTATCAGAAGTTTTTAAATTCTACCAAACTGACTCGCTTTCCAGCCTAATCTACTCTCAGATGATGACGATCTTCCCAATCATTTTTCTGGCCATGTCGTTGATTGACAATCTCAGACTCACCCACAAAAAGATTGAGGACAAACCATCACGCAGGGCATATCATCTCAAACGACTGCTGTATCTTATGGCGTATATTGCCTGCAATGTTATCGCAAACTTGGTTATCTATCCCGTAATGCGTGCAGACGTTGAGTTGCCAACCAACCTAGTTGTCGACGTGTTGCTCATTGCAACATATCTATATGCATCACATTGCTTGATGCAGTTGGAGGCGGGGACAGCACTCCTCATGCATCTTGCTATATGTCTACCGATCATGTACGTGTTTGACAAGTATCTCAATGCTGGGGCAGCATCCGTAGGTCTCGTTGCCGCTATGGGATGGCTTTATCTAGTTTACTGGTCAAAGTGCGGTAACTCACTTGCCAGAAAATATTTCCACATCAATAGCGTATGGGACTTAAAATGCGATGAACCTGAAAATCATTAAGCCTCAACCCCGAGTCATATGACTCGGGGCTTATAAACCCAAGATATGGATTCATATCGTATCAGATACATCCATATCACTCCAGCACTGACTTCACACATTCGATATTAAGCTCATTCCATAAATCCACGTCTATGATATCACGGTTCAGAATAACAAAGCCCACAGCACAGATATTACTAACGAGCTAATGGAATACATTAATAGCATATCAGAATCCAACGATGTAGTAAGCAAACACCCCCAGACGAATCTGGGGGCTTAGCTTGTGATACATGAGTTGACAATAAGGTTATTTCATCTGCATCTTTAGTCTGCGAGTCCAGCCAAAATAATCAATCAGCACTGCAAAGGCGATACTGGCAAGCAGCACTGCAAAAAAGAAATAGATAACAAAGCTAGCTGGTCTAAGGCCACTATTGTCACACCAAAGTTTTAGGTAGGCAAAGACCACCCGCAAATGGTGGCCATTCTCAATCAACGGTTGTACGCCTCTACGAAGGTAAGAGGACTTGAAGAAGACTGACGTCAACTGTTCGGCACTACCTATAATCACAAACTGCACAAGAAACACGCCAAGACTGAGCATTCTAGCAACAGTATACTCTACTCTTCTCATTATACCAAAGATTCTCTAATTTGTCAAGAGAAACTTTGGGGTTCTTTGCTTAGTATAGCCATAATGGGGACAAGCGTATCAACATCGTACACCAATACTGTTCACTCATCCTAGACAATAAGTATGGTTAGTGGTATAATATACGTATTAAAATAATTAGCTAATGCCGTCCTATGAATACTACTAGAATTGTTCAAGAGCTCCGCCAAGGTAACCTCGTCGTTACGCCCACTGATACCATTTATGGCATTCTGGCTGATGCTACGAACATTGCCGCTGTCAGAAGAGTAAAAATCGCCAAGCATCGCAACGCCAATAAGCCCCTTCTTCTACTGGTCGATAGTCTAGACATGCTTTATACTTATACGGGCGCCCTAAGCCCACTCGAACAAGAGATTATCGAAAATTATCTCCCTGGCAAGCTTACTATTCTTCTCCCCAAAAATTCCAAAGTTTCCAATCATATTACTGGCGAAAGCTCCCTAGTGGGCATCCGTATTCCCAAGCACAGTGAGATCATTGGAATTATTCGCGAAGTTGGTCATCCACTTGCGTCTACTAGTGCTAATTTAGCTGGTGAACCACCAATCACTAACATAAGTCAACTTTCGAGCGAGCTGCTTCAACACATTTCTTACGTTGAAGATACTGGAACAATTAACAGCGAGCCGTCATCGCTTATTAAGGTTAAGGATAATAAAGTCGTTATCCTGCGTTCCGGCACTGTTGCCAACCAAATCCTTAAAAGATATAATTAGGATATAACAATCATGCAATGGCTCTAAACAAAGTCATTAATATATTACTCCGCTACCGCGCTAAATAGGAGTCGTTATGGAAGAAACCTTCAAATTTCTAAAGTCTCTAGAAGTCAATTTTCTTGCCACTAAAAGTGGTGAGGGCGTAAGTTGCCGACCTTTTGGTGATCCAGTAAAATTTAATGATAAGATTTACATACTCACACACGCACACAAGAGTGTCGCAAAGCAAATAGCAGCAGACAATCATATCTGTGTCGTCGCCCATAACCCAGAACAGAACCAATGGTTGCGCATCTTCTGTCAAGCAATTGATGACAGTAATAATATCGACGCAAAGCAAGCCATTATTGACGAATTTGACTGGGCCGAAGCAGCTGGCTACACCTTAGATAACCCTGATTTCAAGTGTTATTATCTCGCCAATGCCAAAGCTGAATTGCGCGATTGCGAGGGCGATTTAATAGCGGAGTATACATTCTAGCCCTTTTGACAGTGACAAAACACACACCTATCAGAAAATCCCCGCCAGTTGCCCAGCGGGGTGTTGCGTTGAACTTAGAGCGCCCACGAAACGAGATCATCCCAAAGTTCATCAAGGTCATAGGGCTCGCCACCTTTGGCGGGCTTCTTTGCCATTACTTTAGCAATCTCCAGCACGTCGTGTGCCAGCTCGTCAAAGCCGACCGTCCGGCAATGCAAGTCGCCAATTCTCCAATCGCAAACCAGATTCTTCCTGCCAAGCCTCGCCGAAGAACTGACGCCAATCCTTTTGCCAGTAGTCTCAAAAATTCGCTGTCGTACTACTCTGGACGTTTCGCTAGGCAAAGTCTTGCCCTTGTAGAAGTTTTCATAAAGCGTAAGCGGCCCAGACGTAGTCATCGCCAATTTTACCGCCTCATCGATGAACTTCTTGACTTTGAAACGAAAATTACCACCGCGGAAAATAGGAATATGGCTGGTTGTGCAGCGAAGCGCCATCATCTGTTTCTCCGACAGACCAGCAGTTCCGCTGATGAGCGGCTTACCCGTGCAGATCGCCAGCTCCAGGACCTTATCGAAGACATCGGGATGTGAAAAGTCAACAATGACATCAATGGCAGCCCGACCCACCAGATGAAACAAACCATGCGGTCCAAACATATCCAGGTCGTACTTGAGCCAGTCCACTCCATCAAACTTCTCGCCGTTAACCGCGAGAATCCCGTCCATATCACGACGAGTCATCCCCATCACGATATCCACATCAGGCATCTCGCGAGCCACCTTGATGGCCTCGAACCCAGTTCTACCAGTCAAGCCGCTCCAGAGAATCTTCGTAGTTTCCATATTACCCCTCCTTTTCTTCTTCAACCGCGATGAAGTAGTGAAAATCTTCAGCAGTCGGCGGATCGTCAATCAGGGATCGTACTTGCTTCCTAAACGGCGAATCAATGACCGTCGCTGCAGATCTTCCAAATGACGACTTTGGTAAGTTGCATTTGGCATAAATACCCACCACGGTTTTTGCCCCAACGTTTCGCATCACCTTGACCAGCTCGTGACGTAAGTCATGCATGCTGGATGCCTCGGAATTTAACATTACTACTACTGCCGAATGGCGATCAAACGCCCGGATCAGAGTATCGGTGCAGGGCGGCGTTTCAGCAGTGTAATAATCCGCGAAGCCTCGCAACGCCTCCACCATCGTATCTAAGACCTTGTTCTTAAAATCACCATCGGCACCAAACAATACGATACCGACTGGTTGAGGCATCTCCGTTTTGATTTTGTCGAAGATACGCTCAGGTGTACTTGCCCTTCGGACTTCCCATGTCAAAAACATATTGACCCTCCTCAAAATTTTTTGGAAACAAGGGGCACTCTTTCTATTGTAGCACAGATTTTACATTTTGTCAATAGCAAAAATTCGTTTTGTTTTAAGCATATTTTTATTCTGTGTTATAATTGTTCAAAAGCACAACAAATACTAGGAGGTAAATTATGAACACTGACAATAAACCAAATACCGACACTCAGTCAGCTCCGTCATCTACGACGACTTCTGGCTCCCAGTCGACAACCGCACCACAATCATCAGCAGCATCTCATCCGACCAGTTCAGCACGCAAAACCAATCGCAATCTTTTGATCATTATTGGTTGTTCGGTAGCCGTCATCATCATCGCAATCATCGTCGCTATTGTCTTGCTAAACTCTGATAAGCCCAACCAAGACAATACCAACAAAGACGAATCCAACAACGGTTCAAGCAGCATGGTCAATCCAAGCGTTGGCGGTACCATGTCTGTCGGCAAAGTTAGCTTGACTTACTCCGAAAGCTGGACTAGCGAGAAAAGCAGCGATCGCAATACCAGCACAATCTGTAGAACTACCGATGATCCGTGCTACGTACTTGCAATGATCGAATCCGAGAAAGAATATACACTTGACGAATACGCTGAAGCCATGATTGACGTTTACGAAGAAGAGGGTTTAAGACTAAGGAGAAACTCAGCACCCAAAAACTCAATAAAACCGATTGGAAGCATGTGCGCATGGCCGACGATGAAGCAACAGCAGACTTCTGGTTCTACATTAATGGTGATCAATATTACATCCTAACTCGCGCTACGGCCGCCAAGCTCACTGTCCTAGACCAAGAAGACCACGCCATTCTTGATTCACTCACTGTTAAATAATAGACTGGCCTTGCAAAAGATTACTACGGCACCCCTCTCACTTGGAGGGGTGTTTCGATATTCATAGTGCATACAGTTTCCTTGATCCGCTCTGCTCCCTACAACTTCCCTTATGCCGGGTACGTCTACAATGGCTCA
>RYWJ01000024.1 GCA_003979185.1 Candidatus Saccharimonadota bacterium
ACACGCGATACTTCTTCTAAAGTTGTCTCACCACGCAGTGCTGCCATGATGCCCTTTTGTTCCAAAGTCAACATGCCCTGCATCTGCGCACTTTTTTCAATTGCAGCCGAGCTAATGTCCTTCAGATCTCCACGCAAAAATCCTTGAATATCTTCAGAAACAACGAGCTGTTCCATTAATACCGCACGTCCTTTATACCCAAAAGGAGCGTCTGGAGTTTCAACTGGGCGATATAGTGTAATATCGCTCAGCCCTAGACCATCCACGCCATCCATTTTGCTACGAATATAATCAATCGTAGCTGCATCTGGTTTATAGGGCTCCTTACTATCCGCGAGCTTACGCACCAGACGCTGCGCAATTAGTAGTCGAATCGAGCTTGCAAAAATCGGGTTTACGCCAATCAAATCAATCATACGCGAAAACGCTGCGGCTGTAGAATTAGCATGGAAAGATGATAAAACTAGATGACCCGTAATAGAAGCTTGAATCGCCGTACGTGCGGTATCTGCATCACGAATCTCACCCACCATCACTACATCCGGATCAAGACGTAGAACTGAACGCAACCCTTCCGCAAAAGAGCCACCATCATTAGTATGAATCGGGATCTGTGAAATACCTGTAATACCATACTCAATCGGATCTTCTAGGGTGATGATCTTACGATCAGTAGTATTTAAGGCATTCAAAATCGAATATAGAGTAGTGGACTTACCAGAGCCAGTTGGACCAACCATCAAAACTAGTCCACGCGGGTGTGAGATCACTTCTCGTACTGTCGACATCTCTTCGTCTGATAGACCAAGTAGGTCGAGATTTAGCAAAGTTTCATCAAAATTGAATAAGCGCAGTACCGCATCCTGACCATACATAGTTGGAACCATCTCTACGCGAATATTCAGAAGGTGGGATGCGCCATCACGATGAATCTCTTGTTGCATATGCCCAGATTGCGGCTTGGTCGAAGCAGTCGAAACATCTGCACGTGCGGATAATTCCCCCATGAAAATCCGATAACGATCTTTATCGATATTAGCTACTGGATGCAGAATTCCATCTACGCGCATACGAATACGTATCTCATTACGCATATTTTCGATATGAATATCGGAAGCTCCCAATTTGTCTGCTTGATCAATTAAGAAATTAAAAACCTTTTCCGTTGATACCAAATTAAGTGTGCGTGAAACTTCGGTGATCGTTTCTGAGTCACCCTCCGAAGCAATGCGAATATCATCGTAGATAGTTTCTTTAGGTGGATCATAACGCAGCATAAAGACTTGGTATGCCGCCTTAGAAATCAAAAAGAACGCTACGTGTGCGCCACGATCAGTGTATTCTTTACGCATTTTTGGAATCAGGCTATTAGGTGTCTGGCTAGTTACCATAAAGCGGTAAGACACATCATCAGCATTCACCTGTAGTGGGATAATGTAATTCTTACGCATTTCATCAATACTGAGGATGTCTGGTACAAGTGGCACTGTGTTTTCAAAGCTGCGCGTATCAAGATATGGCAAGCCTAAAATACTAGCACGACGCCTGGTAGCTTCTTCTTCATTGTCACGTCGCTTACGCTGAATACTTTGTTCGTCCATTCACTCACCCTATTATTTATTATGCTTATACTATATATAATAGCATAAAAACTAACAATAGCTACTAAAAGTTCCAAAAAATCTTCTAAAAAAGTGTTGACAAAAAGATTATGGTTTGAGATAATAGGGATAAATCATCGGATTTACATAAAAAGAAGGACAAAAACAAAATGAATATAAACAAGCACTCGCGTGTCAAAACCGTTGGTATATCGAGTTTCTTGGCGCTTTTAGCCTTACTCGGCGTCGCGGTTTTCTGTCCCGCACCAACCAATGAAGTACAAGCCGCAACCTGCAGCGGCTCAGAAACATGCGTATCAACATCAACTTTTGATATTGATTTCTTAGTTCTCTCGACTGACACAAAAGTGTTTGCACTAGATTTCTTGCTAGCACCAAAGCTTTCAATTTCGCTAGATGATCCAAATCCTGGCACCATTGATGTTGCCGCACAGCCAACCGCCTCTGGCAATAAAATCTCTGGCGCAACTAATTTTAGTGTAACCACCAACGCTACAACCGGGCTAGGCGTCTACGTTTATGGTAATGGCAACAATGCTTTGGTTGGCACGAACACCGGCAATACAATCCCAGCCACTTCTACTGTCGCTACTTCCCTTGCGGGACTCAGCAACAATACTTGGGGTTACAATCTATCCACTGCTGATGCCGCCACTAATGCTGATTCGTTAAGCTATAAAGGTCTGACAGCGTCAAAAGGCAACGCAGACTACAGCACTGGTGCTAGTGGTACGGCGAATTTGCGCCTAACTCTCGGTGCAAAGATTGATATGGGTACCGCTCCAGACACTTACAGCAATACTATCCAGATCCAAGCCGTGCCAAACGGAACTGCCACTGCTGCGATGAATGAAATCTCTCGTGCACGCGAAGAGAGCGGTCTATAAAAATATAATTTAGCATAATTTTCCCGTACATATTCCTTCTATTATGTGACTAGCTCTACCTAAGTAGAGCTAGTTCTTTTTGAGTGCCATGTTATAATATATCTAATGGTTCATTTATCTAGGCGCCAAATCATCGTTATTGTATCGGCAAGTATTACTATCATCTTAGCTAGCATTAGTATATGGATAGCATTGGATATTGCAGAAACCAAACGCCTAGATGCGGAATCTGTCATTTTAAAAGATGACCTTAGAATTAGCTTTGGCGAGCAAGTCGTCACTAGTGATTTTATTTCCGCGTTAAAAGGCGAGTTGATCAATGATCAGTCTATTAACACTGAGCAACTTGGAAAAGTTAAAGTTGAGTTCGAGTATTACAATATTAAACATAAAAAACGCCCCTACGAATTTACCATAGAAGTTGTTGATGACACTGCTCCAAAAATATATGGCAGCAGTCAATATACTGTGCCGACTGGCTATCAAGGTGACTTAACGAATCTAATGCTTAGCGCTGACAATCTAGATGATAAACCGAAGCGAGAGATTCTTGGCGAATACGATCTCGGCACACCAGGAAATTATAGTCTATCTTATTCTATCACCGATGCTAGCGGTAATAGCACAAAACAAAATTTTACTCTACGCGTGGTAAAGCCTACACCTAGCTCCAATCCACCAGCCTACTCCATGCAAAAATTACCACTAAAAGAAGTAGTCCAAAAGCACAAGACGAGCACGACAAAGATCGGTGTCGATGTGTCCCAGTGGCAAGGCAAGATCGATTGGCCGGCCGTCAAAGACGCTGGGATCGAATTCGCCTTTATTCGACTTGGCTATCAAACTAAGTTCAATAGTGAATATACTCTTGATCCTTTCTTTCATCAAAATGTCCAAGCAGCGCAAGCTGCTGGTCTACCGATTGGAATTTATTTTTACTCCTACGCGGACACAGTAGAACAGGCCAAGGATCAAGCTGAATGGATTGCTGAGCAGATTAGTGATTATAACATCGAACTAGGCGTAGCATTCGACTGGGAAAGTTGGAGCGAGTTTAATATTGCAAATATGAGCCTGTATACTATCAATAAAGTCGCCACCACATTCTTAGATACCCTAGAATCTTTTGGTTATAATGGCGTTCTCTACAGTAGCAAAGTCTACCTTGAGAGAATCTGGCAACCCAATAATTATCCAGTTTGGCTGGCCCAATATTATGACCGTGTCACCTATGACGGAGATTACTGGATCTGGCAAATGAGTAATACTGGTCAAGTCACAGGCATTAACGGTGATGTCGACCTGAATATCATGTATCTTGATAAAAACTAGACTCTTATTGTCAGCCCTTAACATTCTAGCTAGTATCAAAACCAACGCATAACTCTGATTCTCGTCAATTTCTCGGCATGATCATGAATCAAGACTTTAGCAAACTTTTCTCTTTGTCCCCAAAACATCATATAGGCTCCAATATTAGCAGCATACATCATGTAAAAATGGTCTGGTACTGATTCGCTGCTCAATATGGGCTTCAGCTGAAGCAAAATCTTTGTCAATAAATACAAATCGCGCTTTTGAAAGCTCACTGCAAAATAACTTTGATTGCGCTCGACAAAACTTAACAATGCCACAAAGGCTGCAAAGCGTTTAGGACTATCTGGTAGAATCGCCACGAACTCGCTCTCCAACTTCTGCTCATAGGAGTATAAAGCCTCACGGCAATTCCGATAGTGCAGATAGAATGTAGGGCTAGAGATCTGAGCCAATTTACATACTTCAACGGTTTTTAGGTTAACATGCCGTTCAGCAAATAATTCCATCAGCGCTTGATGTATACGTTTTTCGTTGCGTTGATAAAATCCCGGTTTATAAGTAATGTCAAAATTAGAACTCGATTTCGAGCGTACCACTATCTGGGTCATTTTTTGCCCTTTCTTCGCAATCTATCCAACTGCTAGTGTGTACATTTTTCAAAATCGCGCTACAATTTTATAATTTCTAAATTTTAGCATGTACTTGTCATAATGTCAACTAGTTTTTAGAATTTTATTAGTTTGCCATCTATCAGCGTCATTCTCTAAACTCTACTCGTCATACTAGATATAAAAATCCTGCGCTAAGTGCATACTATGCTACGCAGGACTTTCATGCCTATACTGGTACACCCGATAGGATTCGAACCTACGACACCTGGTTCCGAAGACCAGTGCTCTAATCCGCTGAGCTACGGGTGCAAACTTTAAGTTGACGTTTCAATTATACCATATGACTTAGTTTATAGCTACAGTTGTTGAAGTAGCCTACTACACGCCAACTAATTATTGGCTTTCCGATGGTGATTAGAGTGCTCTCGGGCCGCGCCCAGCCGCAAAAGTATGATATAATCGTTCTCATGGATGAATATCTAGATATCTTAGATGAGAATGGCATCAAAACTGGTAAAACCAAGCTTCGACGCGCAGTGCATCGTGATGGAGATTGGCACCGCAGCGTTAATGTCTTACTCGTTACTCCTCGCAATGAAGTTTTACTGCAACGACGTTCGCCCAATAAGGATTCTTGGCCAGATAAATGGGAAATATCATGCGGCGGACATGTGACAGCTGGTAATGACGTTCTAGCAACAGTGTTTCGCGAGCTTAAAGAAGAGCTCAATTTTAGCTTTTCGCCTAGTGATGCGCTATTATATATTGACACCTTCAAGTCTAGCTCGAGACTTCAACCAGATTTTCATAATAATTCCTTTGATGATCTTTTTATTCTTTTTGCAAACAGAACGTTAGAAGATCTAACTTTTCAAGAAGAAGAGATTTCCGCGCTTAAGTTTGTGCCATTAGAAGAACTTCGTCACATGGTTCAAAATAATGATTCGGATCTAGTACCCCATCATCGCAAATATGAAGCTTTTTTCAAGATTATGGATCGTAATCCCCACTTATAAAAACATTCGGCATGCGCATAGAAACCCGCCTATCATGGCGGGTTTGCTCTAGTAGAATCTTTCTTCTATCTTTTATAAGTATCTCATTATTTTCTGGAAAACTGTTTGAATAACGACATTTTGGTGGAGCAGAGGCGACTTGAACGCCCTACCTCAGCAATGCGAATGCTGCGCTCTACCAGGTGAGCTACTGCCCCATCACCAACATTGTATCATGAAGACCGAGTTCTGTACAGAAACACCGACGCAATATTGTATCAAGACGGGTTCCTGCATTCAACCCTCAAGTGCAACATTAGCTTTTAGGCATATTTGGCATAGTATTCGTTTGGTGTCAACCAATTGAGACGTTTTCTGGGCCGGTTGTTAAGTAAAGATTCTATCATCAGTATATCATTATCACTTATGGTTTTGAAGTCGGTGCCTTTAGGCAGAAAGTCTCGGATAAGACCATTAGTGTTCTCATTCCTACCACGTTCCCAGGGATGATAGGGATGGGCAAAGTAAATTGTGGCTTTAAGTCGTTTCTCGGTTTTATACCATAGAGTAAACTCTGGGCCATTATTATAAGTAGCAGAGTATACCTTTCCTGTAAAGATTCGTTTAGCATCACTTATTGTTTGCTTACTAATCTTCTCCGCATCAAAGCCAATAATTCTGCTAATGGCTACTTTACCGCTTCTACGCTCATTATGTGTAAGCAAGCGGTCTTTCTGGTCCTTGCCGACAATCGTATCACCTTCAAGATCCCCAACCCGCTTTAGATTATTTACTATAGTAGGCCTCTCGTCGATGTTTCTGCGATTATCAGTATGATTATAATGAGAAAGGTTCTGCTTCCGATACTTTTTACCCTTACGTCTGAGATAGGTCTGTAATCTAAGCTCTGGGTGAGCATAGATGAAGTTATAGATAGCTTGATGAGAAATACTAGGTAGTAAACCCTCATACTTAATCCGCCCGCTAATTTGCTCTGGACTCCATCTACTATCTAGTGCGGTGAGTATAAATTGTAGCAACTCTGCATTGCTATGATCTTCTAGCTTGAGCACGTGTAGTTTATTACGAGATCTAGCTAATTGTTCTGCCTTAGCTACTGTATAATGTCGGCGTCGTTGCTGCTCAAAGGCTTTCCGACGTGCCTCATAGCGACACTTAGCTAGTTTGATGGCTTCTGCTGCTTCAGTACCTCTAACATGTCTAGCATCAGCTCGGGGCTTATTAACACGTGTCGTCTTAGTAGTGGGTAACCTACCATTACGTATGAGTTCTCGTGAGATAGTAGCTGGACTACGACTAAGATGTCTGGCAATTTCTCGAACTGTATGACCGTCATGCCACCAATCGGCTAGAACTACTCGCTCATCGTGAGATAAGTGTGTATAATGTATTTGAGACATATGTGCTTCTTTCTGTAATTAGTTTTTCTGTGACTAGAATCTATTTTACTTGAAGACCTAACATATGTCTCTTTTTATAGAGGTTATGTTGCACTTGAGGGTTGAGGATACGGTTTTCCTCTTGACTTTCTAAGAAAAGTGTGCTACAATTAGCACAAGCCTCGAATTAGGCTGCATCTGTAGTTGTCTTAACTACTAAGGCACATCTATCCGAGGATCGAACTTTAAGAAAATAGTCTTATTTTTTAGGTAGCGAAAAGTACTAAACATACGATAGCTTGAGTATTTTTGGCTACCTAAAAGTTGGTGGCAGGTTAGCGAGAATGAAAAAGTTCATTCATCAGTGGAGAAAGCTCCCGCGTTAGCATCGCAATCGCATGATTGCAAGAAAGGATGGTTTATCATGGCAAAAGACAAGACCCCATGCGGAGAAAAGGTTTTCCGCCAACTTAGTCTCCCCGAGACCACTAAACTCTTCGGTCAACACAACGGTTTCCAAAGTGTTAAACTGAGTGTAACCAAAGACGATACACCTAAGTATTGCGTTAGTTTATACTGCAACAACGCATACGGTCACGGGGCTGAGCATCTGGATGTCTATCTATCAACTTCCTTTGAGGTTGATGGTGACAATCAGCCGATTTCCCCCCTCTTGGGTCACGCCTTTCCTTGTATTGCCCAGGATTTCAGCTTAGTGTGCGAGTTGGCACCAAATATTGTGTTTGGCCAATTATGGATTAGTGGTGGCTGTACCACTCGGTTCACCATTGTGAGTCCGCTTGAAGCCACACATATGTTACTACACTTTGGTTGGGACAGAGTTCAACCGGCACCAGACTCTAATGAACGCAAAGCCTTTGATACTTTAACTCGTCACTTGGGCGCTTACTGCCAGAACAGTAGCGCCAACTATCTCATTGTGCCAATTGGCATTAAAGTGCCGATGGAGTTCGTGGGTCATGTTGAAGATGATGTGATTAAGCAGCTTGCCAGACGCGCCGACGCATACCGTGAGGAGTGCACCCGGCAGATTTATGGCGACGAGCTGGCAGAATCCCTCATCAAAGAGTTCAGGACCACGCAAGCTACAACCTCCGCCGCCGGCATTCAGCTCCAGCAGGACGTTGACGCGCTCAACCGCCGCCTGCAAGCCATCGGTGCTAACGCCAACGAGATGATTGAGATCGAGTTTGAACACGATCTGCGCCTCACCTATAACCGCGGTATTTCTCTCTATACTGACATTGAGGAGGCAAGACACAGGGTTATGGTTCTGGAAATCCAAGCCACTGCCAAAAACGAGTTTCAGGCTAAATTTGAAACCTTTGTAGGGCGCATAGAAGCACTGCACGGCTGGATGACGTTCAAACAAACCGCTGTCACAGTCCAATTACCACGCGATAAGTTTAATACCCAGCAAAGTGCCATTCGCGCTACCTGCTATTCCTATAGCGAAGCTGGGCTGATAGCTTTCATCACCGATCTTAAAGCCGAAGAAAACAGTGCTACTAAATTTCGCAAAGCGATTGAAGACGAGATGAAGAAGAGTGAAGTGTAGACCTCCGACAATGTAGAGCCGCAGTAATATTCGGCTCATTCCGACAACAAACTTACACAAATAAGACTATAGCATTACCCCCAGTTTCGGCTGGGGGCTTTTCATATTATTCTAGTCTATGCCAGGTACTGGAAAACGCAAAGCCAGTTCCCTTACTTCCCCACGTAAGGTCTGTAGCTTCTCGTCATACTGGCTCAACTTTTCTTCATCACCAGCCTGTTGGCAAATCTCCGCTACTTGTTTCATCCAAGTTGCAAGCTGTTTCATCTCCGTCTCTCTCAGACCGCGTGTAGTCATAGCTGGTGTACCCAAACGTACGCCAGACGGCCGGAATGCTCCACCCGCATCCGATGGCAAGGCGTTCGCATTCAAAGTCAAGCCAATCTTATCTAGTGCCACTTCATAAAACTTACCGTCAATCCCAAAACTACCTTGAACATCAGCAAGAATTAAATGATTTTCTGTGCCATTCCCCTGCAATTTAAAACCGTTTTGCATCAGCTCCTGCGCCAGAGTCTGGGCATTTTTGATAATCTGCGCAGCGTATTCTCGGAACTCTGGCTGCAAATCCTCCTCAAACGCAACTGCCTTTGCCGCGATCACATGTTCCAAAGGCCCGCCTTGTGTACCTGGAAAAACTGCTCGATCGATCAGCGTCGGGATGTTTTCGAGGGTATGCTTAGTTTTACGGAGTGGATTACCAACTTTACCCATGGATAAAATCAAGCCACCGCGAGGACCGCGCAGAGTTTTGTGTGTTGTTGTAGTCATAACATGAAAACCGTGCTCAAGCGGGTTCGGGTGGACTCCGCCAGCAATCAGCCCCGCCACATGCGCCATGTCTGCCATAAGCAAACAATTAGGAATCTGCGCCGCAACTTTCGCCACGCGTTCAAAATCCGGAATCTTCATAAAAGCTGAATATCCTACTAATATTAGCTTTGGTTGGTACTCCTTCGCTAACTGCTCCAACTCGTCATAATCAATATCTCCGTCTTCAGTCACACCATAGCCAATAAAATTATAAATTTTTGCACTACGCGTCACGGGCGAACCATGGGTCAAATGCCCACCAGCTGGTAAAGACATCGCCAAAATTGCATCGCCAGGCTGGCACCAAGCAAAGTAAACTGCCTCATTCGCATTGGCACCCGAATGTGGCTGAACGTTAGCATGATCCGCCTTAAATAGTCGTTTCGCGCGCTCAATTGCTAATTTTTCTATCTCGTCGATATTCTCATTACCACCATAATAACGCTTACCAGGATATCCTTCACTATATTTGTTCGTCAAAATCGAACCCATAGCCTTTAATACATCAGTAGATACATAGTTCTCACTCGGAATTAGCTCCAAACCTTCGCTCTGACGTTGTTTTTCTTTATTGATCCACTTAAAGATGGTGTCCATTTATACCTCCGATATAATTTCAAATGCTTTTCTATATACAAACATACCCAGATAAGAACGACTTACTCTCCATATAAAATCTGTTCATATCTAATTGCATCTTAGTTATATCATATAGTAACCTCTAGCCCCATTGTAACATAGAATTGAATCCGTATAGAGACTTTAGGACTTAT
>RYWJ01000025.1 GCA_003979185.1 Candidatus Saccharimonadota bacterium
CGCCCATCAAGGTAACTTTGCTGAAAGGAAAATTTGGAAAAACATTAAAATAAGTCAGTTTAGGGGTGAAAATAGGGAAAATTGAGTCAAAAGCCAGTCGCGATCCTATAACCTATAAAATGCTATTGACTTTTTTACAAAAGTATGCTACAATGGTGGTAATGGCTAGTTTTAGCTATAGCATTTTAATGTCAAGAACCGATTTTCTTTCCCTGTTATCATCGCGTGATTCATGCGTTCTCGCGAGGAGGACCCATGATAACGTGATGATAAAAGAGTGGAAGGTAGGTAGTTGTTATGAAACGTAAAGATGTCGTGTTTGTCAGCGTAATCTTGGTTCTGGTGGTAGCATCGGTGGCTGCTATTGTGGTGGGGGTTTCGGGATTCTTTAAGCCCGACAACTCCAACGAGCCTAGCACGTCCAAGACACCAGTACTAGCAGGTCTGGCGACCAGCGAGATCCCTGCTTGGCGCAGTGAAGCTATCGGTATCCGGCCGATTTATACGGCGGAAGAGGCTGCTACTCAACTGGGTGGTACCGCGATGATCAACTGCATTACAGATGGTGCCTTTGGCGATGAGCGTGCCTTCATGCGCGTCGAGAAAGCCAATGGTGATCAGCTAAAAGTCGACGCCAACGGAATCATACTGGTGGAGAATGGTGATACTTATATCATCTCTGCCATTGTGATGAATGACGTGGCCGACACGAGCACGGCTGGTCTGCGCGCGGCATTTTTTATCCCGGTTCAGGAGAGTCAGCAAGCTTCCGTAAGCAGCTATCTCAGCTCAGACGCATTCCCCTTTGGCACTATCAAAGATCTGGTGGCGTTTCGAGCGGAGGGCTTCGACTTTGTGCTCAAGTATCATTATGGTGAGTCGGAGTTGATTGTCAAAGATGGTAAAAAGACCATTGCTCTTGGCGACGAGATTGTCACGAGAGCTGCGTCAGAAGGAGGGGTACTGATCGGTAGCAATGATGCTGATGGTATCCTGAAAGGCGGACAGAAGAATCTGGCTATCGTCAGAGTGACTGTCACTGTAGTCGGCACAATTTCTCATGAAGTTGTGCTGAAATATCGCCATCAAGGCGAGCAGCAGTGGTTACTGCTAAGCGACAGCTTTCAGGCTACTGCTGGTGACCTGATCGAGTTTCAGGGCTCTTACCGCAATGTTAGCGGTACTGTACAGGCTAACGTGATGGCACTCAATGAGTTGCCTGCTGGCCTGGAGTATGTGCCTGGTAGTACAACCTTGTTCAACGCCATGAACCCTGATGGAACTCCTGTCGCTGATGATAGCTGGATGGCACAAGGTCTGAACTTGGGTAAATACGAAGATAGTGCGAATGCCTACGTGCGTTTTACCTGCAAGGTGGTGGATTTTGGCGAAGAAGGCTGTCTGACGGATTGGTTCTCGATTTTGGTTGGTAGTAAGCGTATGCGTAATAGCGTATCGCTTTATCCGGCCGAATAATGAATGCCCCTCTTCGGAGGGGCATTTCCCTTTTTTGGTTTTAATTTAGGAGTCTGGAGGAAGACTTTGGTATTCCTCATCAAGAACAATCTGATACCGAGCATCATCGCTATTAAGATTGTCGATTTCGTTTTGTGTGATGATATCTTTATGTCCAACAAGAGCTGCATATGGCGCAAACTGTGCCGCGCGCTTGTCACGACTCATCGGCGGGTGGTTTGTGGAGATTGGTCTTGGCAAATCGATGATATCACTATAATCTTTCATGCGCGATGACCTCCGATCTGGCGATGACGCAATATCTGCGTAGCACCATCTTCAAAATTCGTCCCGCGTAGGATGGCGTTTTTACCATAACGTTTTCGGATCTGGATAACGGCTTTTTGTAACTCTTTTTCACTACGCAGATCGCGTTCTTCACGAAGCTTTTGTTGCTCAAGCTTGGCGTAATTAGTAAAGAGATCGGTTTGGATGAGCTCTGGCTTGTCGATGCTTTGATAATCATTCTCGTCAATGAGATCGCAGACGCCGAGGGATATTTTGCGTACGGTGTAGCGCGGATTAAGATAATTTTCTGCGAGCTTGATAAAGCCGTCAATGATTAGTCGTGAAGAAGAGGTCTTGTGATTGAGGGAAAAAGTACCATGCGCTGGCTTAGGCACTTTACGACCATAATGATCAGTAACTTGATTTTGAGATTGATTTTCCCGATCGTAATCTACGTGCAAGACTAGGCAGTCTGTGAGTAAATTCTTTTCGACTAATTCCAATGAAAGTGCTTCGGCCATCTCGCGAATCACGATTTTGGCTTTATCAAAACTATAGGGGCTAGACAATACCTGTCCAGAGCTGATGCTTTTGGTTTCTGGCTGATGATGTTTGGCGTCATTAATAGTAACGGATTCATAACCCCAAGCATGGTCGATCAATAGTTCGGCGTTGACGCCAAAAAGTCCATAGAGGAGCTCGGGATTTTCTAGTGAACATTTAGCGATATCACCCATGGTAGAAATGCCGCGTGATTGTAGACGCTTATTATAACCACGCCCCACCCGCCAAAAGTCTGTCAAGGGCTGGTGTGTCCATAACCTTTGCCGAAAACTACGTTCATCAAGTTGGGCAATCCGGACACCGTGGGAATTTGGTGGCGTATGTTTAGCAAGAATATCCATGGCAACTTTTGCTAGAAACATATTCGTGCCAATTCCAGCCGTGGCGGTGACGCCGGTAGTTTTGTAGACTTGGCTAATCATTTTGGTGACATATTCTTCGGGTGAAAGTCCACTGGACTTTAGATAGCTGGTGATGTCGCAGAAGATTTCGTCGATCGAGTAAGCAAAAATATCTTCAGGTGAAACATATTGTAAATAAATATTGTAGATTTTGGAACTGTAGTCCAGATAGAATTGCATGCGTGGCGGAGCGATAAGAAAGTCCAGCTCTAGATTAGGATTTTGCAATAATTCTTGGTTATCATAAGACTTACCTAGAAAAGTCTTTAGAGGTGCTTGAGCTTGACGCGCATGATTGATTTGCTGAACTTTGCTATTGACTGCAAAAAGCCGCGCTCGGCCAGGTAAACCGTAAGATTTAAGTGAGGGTGAGATGGCTAGGCAGATTGTCTTATCAGTGCGCGACTGGTCAGCAACGACGAGGTTGGTTGTGAGTGGGTCAAGGCCGCGCTCAACACATTCCACTGAAGCGTAGAATGATTTGAGATCAATTGCCACATACACCTTTTCCATATTTATAACATAGCACAAGATTTGACTAAACACAAAAAACTCCCCACAATTGTGGGGAGAAAACTGATTAGAAGATTATTTTTTGATGTCGAGAGACTTCATAACGAAATCACCAACTGGCTGCCATTCATCGCGATCCGCATCTGGGCAATTGAAAGTAAGGACGACCAACTTATTATCCTGTGAGAAGAAGACCATGTGATTGTAATATTTAGTATTATCATCCTCAGTGACTAGCTGTACGGCACCGATATTATGGTTGCCTTGAGAATAATACTTAGTGTCGAGGATCTCTCCACCAATACCTAGCAGGCTCTTCATGGTATTTAGATAGGTTTCGATCTGGTCGTTGCTAAGAGTGCTGTCGCTCGGACTAATAGCGATATTAACCTTGTCGTCCTGACTAGCGTAAACAGTCCTTGGTGCATCGCTGCTACCATATTTCTTCTTGATTTCGTCTTCCGAAAGAGTTTTAAAGCTAGTTGGAATCTTCAAGCGGAAGCCACCATTATTGAAATCGGTATATTGAGTTTCAATCTGGTCACCTTTTCCAGTTTTTACGGTCAGAGAATCGCCAAGTTTATTGGCAATAGCAACAATCGCCACTACAATGATTGCGATCGCGGCAATACCACCAAGAATCCAAGCAATCATTCGTCCAGTACCCTTCTTCTCTGACTTGTTGGATTTAGTAGATTTACTTGAGGACGACTGAGCTTTGCTGGAAGCGGTCTTTGTTGTAGTATCTTTTGGTTTTGTTGGGGCTTTAGCGGTTGCCTTGTCGACCTTTGTAGACTTCGACTTGCCGGTCTTGGCATTTTTAGACGCAGTTGTTTTGGTTGCCACAAATATCTCCTTTTTATAAATATTTATAACCATTATACAACGCTTTGAAGATTTTTGTGTAAAGTTTTTATGCTTAATTAAGCTTTTAGCGTATGTTAGCTACCATCATGAAAACGGCTCCCTACAACTTCCCTTATGCCGGGAACGTCGGCAATGGCTCACTGAGCAATGTCGGCTCCTACGGCTGGTATTGGTCGCGTACTGTCTACTCTAGTAATAGTCAGTACGCGTACGGCCTTTGGTTCAGTAGCTCCAATGCCTACGCAGCCGACTACGGCGGCCGTTACTTCGGCTTCTCCATACGCTGCGTCGCTACTACCTAAATAGTATATGGGTTAAGGATGGTGAGGGGGTTTCTTCCCAACTCCCATTACTTCCGATAGACTAAAAGAGCATTGAAGCTTCAATGCGAGGAATGAACGACCCTGTGAAGACAGGCGTCGGAATGGGTCTATCCGGAAGAATAGGAGTTGGAGAAACACAACATCCATAGCCGTATCGCAAATGCTATCAAAAAGATTATTTCTAATAGTTCCCCAGTAAATTGAGAATTATAGTAGTATGATTAATGTTCTCGTCAGTATGATGAATCGACATGAGAAAATCCACCCAAATTACAGGGGTGGATTTTGTATCTCGCCGTGGAGTATAAATATGAAGTTTGTGAGTATGTTTGCGCAATGTGTTAGTGTGTTTTGCTTTTGATCTCCTGTAAGGTGAAGCGTAATTTTCCTGGTGCGATTTCTTCTAAAAACATACTTTTTGGACGCGCCCATAAAGGAGCATCTTCATATAGACCACGATAAATTACTAACTCTTCTCCATTTTCTGTGTGCTTAGCAATATCTTCAACTATATAATAGTCGCCTTTATAATGCTGATAAACTCCATGTATTTTGATTTCTGTCATTTATTTTTCCTTATAGGACTTGATCATATCGGCAATTGTCATGCGGGTGCCATAGTTAAGGATAGCATTGGAATAAATTTTGATCGCGATTTTGGCGACAAGGGCACAGAATATGAGCAAAATCACAATTGATATGACGACCTCCCAGCCAGTTGCGATGCCCATCATGACGCGTAATGGCATACAGAATGGTGATGAAATTGGCAAGAGTGCTGCTATGCCAGCCAACTGTCCAGTCGGATCCATGAGTGTAAAGTAAGCTAAGTAAAATCCGATCATAGTGACGATCGCTACTGGCATGTTGGCGGATTGAATGTCTTCTGGCTTGGCTACAGTCGATCCCACCAAGGCATATAGCAGGGCGTAGGCAAAATAACCTAGGATAAAGTAGATAATAGTAATTGCTGCGAGATAAAAAGTGAAATTGGAGAGGTCGAGTAAGTGACTAAGGATTTCTGGGTTAAGGAAAAGTTTTGCGCTGATGATGGCAGTGATGACAAAGAGTAACATTTGCAGTAGTCCGACAATACCAATGCCAATAGTTTTGCCAAGAATAATAGTGCGTGGGCTGGTAGAGGTTACTAGGGTTTCCATGATTTTGGAAGTTTTCTCGATGGTGATTGAGCTAGAAACTTGATATGCACAGAAATAAACTGCGAAGAATAGTAATACTGACATCAACATCATGACATTAATATTGCCGCCAATCTCTTGATCTTCGGTCTGCTTAACCTCAGTCGTAAAAGTTGGTGTGACGCTAGCTAATTGTGAAGCAGTCAGATCTAACTTTTGGATCTGGACGTTAGTATAGAGACTACTTAAGGCGTCAATTAAGGTTGTCGGTGAACTCATGATTGTGGCAGCATTACTGACGATGTAAGTAAAGTTGACAGTATTCTCAGCCTTACCAATCATCACTGCAGCATTGATACTGCCGTCGTCAATTTTAGCTTTAATCTCGTCGTATGATATGGGATCAAACGTAAAATTATACCCCAGCTCAGATTGATTAAGTGTCTCAAGCTTATTATCATAAAGATTCTCTGGGTCGGAAATCAGGATGGTATCATTATAATCCCCACCAGTTAAGCTATCCATGATATTCGGCACATTAAAGCCAGCTATGATCAAGATTAGGATTAGAATTGTAGACACACGAAAAGATTTACGACTAATCAAATCGCGCATAGTAAACTTAGTGACGGTAATAATGTCACGGAAGCGATTATTTTTCATTGGCGGCTCCTACTTTTTCGATAAAGATATCATTTAGGGTTGGTTTGAGAATCTCAAAACGATTGACATTGATTTTGGCTTCGACTAACTTTTGTAGAAGTTTGCGGGCGTTTTGTTCATCTTGAACCTTTAGGGTATATTGATGATTGCGTTCGTGTTCGATCTCCAAGTTAGCATCCTGAATGTAGTTTTTAATATCGACGTCGACGTCTACCTCGGCGCGGTTGGCTGGATAAGTGGATTTGATTGCTTTAAGATTGCCTTTCAGGACAGTCTTGCCTTTATTCATAATGAGGATATCAGTACAAAATTCTTCAATAGTCGCCATTTGATGTGCGGACATGATGACGAATTTACCGTTTTTAACTAAGTCGATAATAATATTCTTCAGCAAATCTGTATTAACCGGGTCGAGGCCACTAAAGGGCTCGTCTAACACTACCAAATCAGGATCGTGAATCACTGCGGTCATGAATTGGATCTTCTGCTGGTTGCCTTTGGAGAGTTTTTCAGCTAGCATTGGCATATAATCTTCGACTTTGAGGCGTTTAGCCCACTTTTGGATCGAGGCTGTAGCATCAGCCTTTTCCATACCTTTTAACTCAGCAAAATACATGAGCTGATCAAAGATCTTTACTTTTGGATAGACGCCACGCTCTTCTGGTAGGTATCCGAAGTTAACGGTCTTGCGATCGACTGGCTGATCGTTCCAAGTAATTTCCCCACTATCTTTAGTAATAATACCGAGCAACATACGAATAGTCGTAGTTTTACCAGCGCCGTTTGTACCAAGCAGACCATAGACGCCTGGCTTGTCGAGTGTTAAAGAGATCTTGTCAACGACGGTTTTGCCACCGAACGTCTTCGAGACATCTTTCAGGATTAGTCCTGTCATAAGCTCCTTTCAATTAACTTGAGTCTGTTTATATTAATTATACTACTATCGTGATAATACAAGACAACTTTAATCAACATTGACGCCTAGATCGAGAAGTTTGCGATTAATAAAATAAGTACCAGTCACGATAATAATATTATAGCATATTAATGCCTGACAGTAGTTTAATGATCTCGGGCATGGTTTGCGTGGCGCTATTTAGCAGCGCACTAAATTGTGGATCAAAAGTAGACCAAATCAAGATGCCAAGCATTAAAAATATCCCACCTGTTATATAAACTAGAAAGCCGATCAAAACTAACCAAAAGTTGCGTCGGCTTTGAACGCGATGCCCTAGAATGATACCCATGAAGCCCGACTGTATAATATAGATGACCTGGAGCATAATTGTCAGACCGAGGCTGGTGAACATTATGAAGGTTGAAGTGATGTCACCATGGTTTTGCACTGCGATTGCGTCAAAATATTCTGGACTACCAAAGAGGATAAGCAATGCTATTGTAATCACGACAATACTAATAGCGGCAGTAATGATGCTGGCGAGAAATTTAGCGGTCCAGATGGTACTGCGACGGATTGGTAGAGTATGGGTTAGGTATGATTCATCGCCATAAAGATTTTTCTTGAAACGTTCCCAGCTGCGCATAGTGGCGTTAATTAGTAATCCGACGCTAAAACCGAGTGTTGCTCCTTGGCAAAATTCATGGATAAAAATAACTAAGAAATTATCACTAATTCCGTCGGTCAAACGCCCTACCACAGCTAACACAACAACAATGCCATAGAAAATTAATAGTTGTTTATAAATATATCGTAGATCATATTTTAATAATTTACCGAGCATTCTTGAACTCCTTTCTAAAAATCTCATCAATTGAGGCATGTTTTCTGGTGCGCAATTTGTCGGCATCAGCTTGTAAAACTACCTCACCATTATTAATAAAAATTACTTCATCTAAAATTCGCTCGATGTCAGCAATTAAATGTGTCGAGATAATCACACTTGCGCCTTCCTCAAAGTTCGACAGGATTGTATCAAGGATATAGTCACGTGTCGCTGGATCAACACCGCCAAGTGGCTCGTCGAGCAAATATAATTTGGCCTTGCGGCTCATGACTAGGATGAGTTGTAACTTTTCTTGCATGCCTTTACTCATCTTGGCAATTTGAGTGTCGAGCTTGAGATCTAAATCGCCGACTAGCTTGGTGGCTTTTTGGATGTCGAAGTTATCATAAAACTCGGCGAAGAAGTTTAGTGTTTGCTGTACGTCCATGGCTTTATCCAAGTAAGTGCGTTCTGACAGGTAGGCGATTTGAAGTTTGCTTGCTGCGTCGATGGGTTGGTTCATGAATAATACTTCGCCACTATTTGGCGTCAATAAATCATTGGCAAGCTTGATCAAAGTGGATTTACCCGTTCCATTTTTACCAAGCAATCCAATAATTTTACCACTCGGAATTTTGAGATTAATATCACGTAGCACTTGCGCCTTACCGAAACTTTTCGATACATTGCGATATTCTAAAAGCACCATAGTGTCCTTTCTAATTTTTAATAAGTTTAATAATTTCATCCCGCGAAAAACCTAGTTCATACATTTCTTGTAAGAACTTTTTAACCTTTTGGTTGGCGAAACGATGTTGTGATTTGGCTAAGAAGCGTTCGTCGTCAGTTACAAATTTTCCGTTCGTACGCTCGGTCATGATGAGACGTCGGTCTTCTAGCTCCTGCAGAGCCTTCTGCATAGTGTTAGGATTGACTTTAGCAAGCGCAGCTAACTCACGCACGGAGGGCAATTTGTCGCCTGGCGAAAATTGGCCAGAAATAATATATAGCTCGAGTTGTTCGACGAGTTGGATATAGATCGGTCGATCATTGCTAAAATCAAATTCCATAGTCTAATGTATCATTGTATTACTTACTTAATACAATGATATGATAGCTGTCTCTTATACACATCT
>RYWJ01000003.1 GCA_003979185.1 Candidatus Saccharimonadota bacterium
TATAAGTAACAATGCAATTAACTTTACTAAGAAGCTAGTGTTTGCAGCCAAGTTTGGTGAAGATGTTAGCTCTGGGCATTATAGGGCGAGTGTGATGCTAAGCTTGGTGGCGGAACCAAGTGCTGTTACGCTTACCAAAATTAGTAATATGCAAGATATGACTAGCCAAATATGCGGTAACTCCAACATAGGAGAAACAGCCACCCTCAAAGATACGAGAGATAATAATACATACAACGTCCGGAAGCATGAAGATGGGAATTGTTGGATGACGCAGAATTTGAGACTTATTGGGCCTAAGACATTAACACCAGCAGATAGTGACGTAAAGAGCAATTATGCTTTAGCTGCGTCTATTAATGGTAAAACCTCCACTTCGACCGGCAACACCTCTGACTTCTCCAACAAAAAGTCTATGACCGACCAATCATTCTACCGCACTGACACCTTGGCTGCTAATGGCGTATACTATTCTTGGTATTCGGCGACTGCTAGCACTGGATCCTCGAATTCTAGCGGTAACGCCCCATCAAGTTTGTGTCCAAGAGGATGGAAATTGCCGCCAAGCTCCGGTAATGGTTCTTACGCTAATTTTCTTACCGCGGCCAATATAGGTAACTCGTCGTCCGGCGTCAGTAAGCTCACCTCCACGCCATACAAATTTCGTTTAGCAGGCTACGTAATAGATGGAACGCTTCGTTATGATACAACCGAAAGCCGCTATTGGACAAGTTATAATTCAAGTATTCCTCCTGCATTTTCACTATACACTGATAATTATATAGCAGCAGACACAAATTATAACTATCTAGGTTTTTTCGTCCGTTGCGTCGCAACAAGTAATTAAAACTATTGTAAATACCCCAACTAAGCATTAGCTGCCAAAGTTGGGGTAATTCATATTTCCCCGCCAAAACTCTCATTTGTAATCAATTTGAACTATTTTGATTGGTTTTGGCTGTATTTTACCATTTTCCATTAATTTGACTGAATTGAGCTATATTTTCGCCATATTTTAGTCAAAACCACTAATTTTACCCACTTTCTGATGCTAATTTTCTTGTTTAAGCCTATTTAGAGCCATTCTGAGCGATTTTTATTAAAACCTTGGTATGAGGAAGGTTTAGAATTAGCATAGCCATGTAGAGCATATACGTAGGTTATATGTTTCTCCTAATTCCGACGTAAGGCGCATTTATAGATTGCTGCTACTTCCAACTCCTATTACTTCCGATAGACTAAAAGAGTATTGAAGAGTATATGTGAATGAGGTATTAATATCACATCCAGCCTATCCCTAAAGCTTGTCCGCAGTTTACGAACGAGGAGAAGGTGACACACACCCGTAACGACGGGATGCGTGGACACCGCAGGCTTTAGGGATACGGCTGGTGTGATATTAAACTACTGTATCCCCTCACCACCCTTAACCCATATACTATTTAGGTAGTAGCGACGCAGCGTATGGAGAGGCCGCTGTAACGGATATTGTCGTAGGCTGGGTAAACATAGATGCTATAGAAGAACAGGTAGTATGCTCCGGTATCAGAGCCGGCGGTACGTGACCAGTAGTATCCGCCGGAGCCGACACTGCCAAGAGAGCTATCTTGGACGAGCCCGGTATAAGGGAAGTTGTAGATCATTCCTGATTATGGTTATAATTACCCTTAACGCCAAAAATCGGTTTATCTTGAACGTCTTCAGGGAGATAACTCTTATCCAGATGAAAGCCAGCTTCCCATTTCTGACCCTCACCATAGCCGAGATTTTTCATTAATGAGGTTGGCGCATTACGCAGCCAAATCGGTACTGGACTATTCATACTCATAGCAGCAACTTTCTTAGCCTGCGCCCAGCCATCATAAGTTTCACGGCTTTTACGTGCTTTAGCTAAAACTACCGCAACATGCGACAAGATAATTTCTCCCTCCGGCATTCCAACGCGCTCAATCGCCTGAAAACAGCTCACCGCTAAGTTCAATGCACCATTACCTGCCAAACCAATATCTTCCGATGCGAATATCACCATACGTCGTGCGATAAATTTCGGGTCCTCTCCACTCATTACCATGCGCGCAAGATAATACAGAGTCGCATCGACATCCGATCCTCGCATCGACTTGATGAAGGCTGAGATGTTATTATAATGATAATCTCCACCTTTGTCATACATAGGCATTTTTTGGCCAATCGCCGTCTGTACAACTTGTTTATCAACTTTTTTCGCTAGGCTCAACGCTAACTCTAAATCCCCCAGAGCCGAACGCGCATCACCACCGCTAATCTCCGCAATAAATTCAATCGCCTCCCTGCTCACACGTTTTTCTACCCTCTCCGCTCCGATTGCGCGACACAGAACCTCTACAATATTCTCTTTTTTCAGAGGAGAAACAATCACTACACGCGAACGCGATATTAACGGCGAAATTACTTCAAAACTCGGATTTTCCGTAGTTGCGCCAATCAAGATGATTAGGCCTGATTCAACGTGTGGCAAAAATGCGTCCTGCTGTGCTTTATTGAAACGGTGAATCTCATCCACGAATAATACTGTTCGGGTATGTAAATTCCAATTTGTACGTGCGCGTTCGACGACCTCTTCAATATCTTTTTTCTTTGCCGTTACAGCCGACAATTCAACAAAATCCGCATTATATTCGCGCGCCAAGATTCTTGCCAAAGTAGTTTTACCGGTACCCGGAGGGCCCCAAAAGATCAAGTTAACCGGTTCACCTTTTCGGACAATTTCCGTCAAAATCTTGCCCTGACCGATAATCTCATCCTGACCAATCACCTCTTCCAAACTCTGCGGACGCATCCGCTCAGCCAGTGGCACTCTATTCATAATTTAATCATACCATATCTTGATAGTTTCCTCAAGCTACCAAAATGCTCGTCCAATCATCTCCAGCGGTCGAATTAACTCATTCACTTGCGCAATTTTCGCTACCGCAAAAAGTTTGTTTTGCAATATCACTCGCGCTAACTTAATTTCCTGCGCTCCAATCATTCCCTTTGAATTGATTCTTAGAGCGACCTCAGTACGATCCCAAAAGTACCTCTGATCTATCTCTAACTCACTCCCCATCACGTCGGTCGCGAGGTTAATTTCCTCGCCCATAGCTTGCGCGAGATTCATGGCAAACCATAACCTTGCCAGATCCATATTGACACCTTTATCTAAGCCCGCCAAAACTTGGTTAATTAGTTCAAAATATTCTGGGTTATCAACCTGCTCAGCCGCTCGCTCAATTTTTTTTAGACATTCTGAGGCGAGCTCTAATCGCGATATATCAGTCAATATATTCTTATAAAAGCACAGCATCTTTGCACTAGTTAGCGTTCCTAAGTTTGATCGCCCCTGGTGCACTACTATATCCGCGACCGAGAAAAGTTCAATCCCGCCCGCTAAGCGCGATTTTTCTTTGCGCACACCTTTAGCCAAAACCGCGATTTTTCCGTCGGGCGTTAGTAGATTTATGATGCGATCGCTTTCACCATAATTAGTACGCCTAAGCACAATCGCTTTAGTTCGTAAATCATGCGGCATCCTGTAGTATCTCCAAGGCTACCTCCACAATCTGTTGCGGCGTCATTGTTTCCTTCTGAAAAATATGTTTAATATTATAATGGCCAAGATCATACTTTTCTAAATTGAGAGATGTCACAATAACAACAGGAATCTTTGCCGTATCATCATACGAAATCAATTCATTCAAAAAGCTAAAACCATCTGGCCCGTTCAATAAAATATCTAAAAAAATCAAGTCCGGCAAATCTTCATTTAACAAACTCATGGCTTCAATTGCATTCGTAATCTTCAGAATTTTATGTTCTTGCTCAACATGATTATCCAAAGTTGGCAAAGCTTGCTCGAGCGCGCGTTCTACACATTCCGACATCATCAAATCATCTTCAATAATAAATGCCTTCATATCCTATTCCTAAAATAAGCACCCCTGTCTTGAAATTGGCAGCTCCACAAAAAAACTTGTGCCATCACGATGACGCACGGCACCAAGCTGCGCATTCATATATTCAGCAAAACGTGATGATATATAGAGACCTAAGCCTGAGCTACCTGGCCGCATCGCAATAGCAGATGGCTGATCTAATCCCCCACGCCTCAATTGCGTCCAAATCTTTTTAGGTAAGGCGGGTCCAAAATCCCGTACTGTGACTTTTATCTTACTAGATTCGTCGCTAACAGTCAGAACGCTCGTTGTGTTGCTCTCTGAATAGTGTATCGCATTTACACAAAAATTATATATCACACTATACAATAATTCTGCATTCGCAATGGCTAGCTTATGATTTCGATTGTGATATTTTACTTGCAAAGCTTTACGATCATAACCAAAAAGCGGATTAATATCCCGCGACACCAGCTCACAAACTCCCCGCACACTGACTGGCTCCATATCGAAAAGCCCATCTTCTAGTCGCGCTACCTTCGCTAAATCATTCACTTGTAAAAGCGCACGCTCCGATACATTGGCCATCTGGGCACATATTCGGCGCTGTTCGGCAGTCGTATCAGTCAATTCAAGTGACAAGGCTAACTGTCTCAATAAGCTCACCGGCGCCTTTAGTTCATGCGCCGCCACCAAAATACCATCTACCTCCCTCACCATATTCCCAGTATATCACACCTAAAAAATGGCGCAGGCGAATTTGTAAAAATTACTTACTCTACAAGGGTGACTGACTCAATAATACGATAGAAATCGTCAATAAAATTCATCGAATCGGTCTGCAGAAGCACCGTCTTATCACGCAATTTCAAAATCATTACTGCACCACTCATATCCTTAGCCACCTCACCAGTATAAATATTTGCCAAAACTCCACCAACAGTCTGAGTTTTAAGAGTCAGCTTACCATTTTTGATCGAGCTCTCATAACTCCTAGCAACACTGTCAAAAGAAACATCACGAATTCTCAAACGCAAAGCATTGATCGTAGAATTGCTCACAGGGTTCACAGCATATGGATTGAAGTAAGCTTCATAATCACCGCCATTCACAGCATCTTTAGCAATATATTGACTCCAGGTGCGTGGATATTTAAAACTAAAACTACCATAATCCACTGGTCCCGCAAAGTCTTGATATGGATCCTTTTCGCGTTCAGCAAAAGCCTCTTCCATTTGAGTTTCTTTCTTAGCTACTTCAGCCGCCACGGCATTGCGTATTTCCCCGTCTACATTCATAGACAAAGCGTCCCATTCAATAAACTTCTGAATATATAACCAGATAAAAACAATTGCCAAGATGCTAGTAATCACCAAAAGAATCGTCTCAATCAAGGTGCTTCGGGTCTTTTTATTGACCATCGGTGCAGCACCGGCACCACCATCAGAAGTCAGCTGTGCCCCTGTATTCAACGGTGTCGCCCCTGGTGCAGCTGGCGCAAAAGGCTGCTGAGCTGCTGGCTCGATCATGCTACCGTTAGAAGCTGGATTGGGCGTAGGATTATTCTGCATATTTTGATTATACCGCAAATGTTAACTTTTTGTAAAGTCCTCGACAACTGTGACTTGGTTCCTCAATTCTGAGAGATCTTTTTCGATCTCTTGTGCTAACTGCTGGGCGGCTTTATATTTTCCTAAGGCTTCTTCCAAGACAAAGTCGTCACCATAGAACCATTCTACCGCCTCATCAAGCTGGCTAACTTTACTGCTAATTGATATTTTTTCTTTAGTTTTGGACATCTTTTACCTCCGCTCTAATCTTCTGTTTTATCGTAGTGATTTCAATTTCCTTCCCAATAACCACCTTACCAGTCACGATCGCATAGCCTCGCTTCAGCACACTTTCGGGATTAAGGCTCTGTAATATGCGCATCGTTTCCTGGACATGATGTTCGGACTGTTCAATCTTGAGCAGAATTTGCTTCTTAGCCTCTTGTATCCGTCGCTGCACTTCGCCTGATAAGTACTCCAAGCGTTCCTTGATCGTGCTCTGAATGCGATCTAGACCGTACTGCACTCGACGCAGAATCTCTTGCCTATCTGGCACCAGTCGCTCGGCCGCATTGGATGGCGTCGATGCACGCACGTCAGCCACTAAATCCGCTAGGCTCTCATC
Organism: Candidatus Saccharimonadota bacterium; assembly: GCA_003979185.1. GTDB lineage: Bacteria > Patescibacteriota > Saccharimonadia > Saccharimonadales > Saccharimonadaceae > Nanosyncoccus. The sequence goes on from RYWJ01000003.1 coordinate 6,090, forward strand.
TACTTCATGCCCAATTCCAGTCATGATTGGAATTCGACTTGATGCAATCGCCCGCGCTAATCCCTCATCATTAAAAGCTGCTAGATCATCCGCGCTACCGCCCCCGCGCACAATAATAATTGCCTCAACTTCGGCACGCTGATTAAAATAATCCAGCGCATGCACAATTTGCTCGGGCGCAACTAACCCCTGCACCTGCGTATTGACAGTTTGTATTTCCATCCCGCCCCAGCGATCACTCAAAATCTTCAGAAAATCAATATAGCCAGCAGCGTTAGTCGAAGAGATCACGCCAATTTTAGATAAGCCTTGCGGTATGGGACGCTTTCTTGCAGGATCGAAAAGCCCTTCTGCCATTAGACGTTTCTTTAATAGCTCAAAATTTTTCTTGATACTACCCTCGCCTACTGGCATCACCTGGCTCACAGTGAGTGAAAACTTTCCCCAGCGCGTCAATTTTGGAGTGGCTCGCACGCGCACTTTCATACCATCAGTCAGCGCCGCCCTGAGCTGGGTTACCACCATGAAACAGCTCACACTTGAATCACCTTCTTTCAGATCAAAGAATACCCATTTGCCCTGATTTACTTTAAAGCTCGCCACCTCACCTTCGATGATTACGCTGGGAAAAGCATAGTCAAGGGATTGATTACAGATATCAATGAATTCTGAAACACTAAATTTGATCTCAGGACTCATTCTCGATTTCGGCTCTTTCCTTACGGCCAATCTTAGAAATAGAGTGCTGATAGAAACCATATCCACTTAAGATCGTACTCGATAGTACAATTACGCGCGTCATCAAGACGACAGTACCAGCCAAAGCAATCGGCACACCTAAGCTCACCATAATTCCAGCCATGCCTAGCTCGTACAAACCATAAGGGACAATCGCACCCATCACCGATCCAATTGCCTCACCGATCATGATCTGCGGTAGTAGCTCTGGATGTCCAAGGCTGGCTGCTACAATCCAATAAGTTGCGATCTCCAAAAAACTATAGAGAATCCCCCAGACAATAGGCTGAAACAGGATCTTCTTATTACGACGCGCAGTCATCAAATCCTCATGGGCATCAAATAAGTATTTATCTACAATTTCACGTTTTAGAACGTTCTTCTTATTTCCAAACGTAATTTTCCCAACTAGCCAATTTGTAAATTTTGTAATCGTCTTTGCAAACCACTCGATACGCTTCTTACTGCTAGCTATCACAACCACAATCGCAATCCCCGCAATGATACCAACACTAAGTAACGCTGTCACCCAGATCACCCATAGTCCAGAGCTTGGCACAGCACTAAAGATTAACATCGCAATAATAGCGATGATCGTCTGTAACTGGTTCGCGCAAATCGTAATTATATACCGCAACACATACATAAAGCTCGACTGTCCCGCCGTCGCACCAAATGGCTTTAAACGCCAAGTGATATAACCAAGTCCACCCAAGCCTCCAGCCGGCACAGCATGATTCACAAAGTTCAATTCCAAAGATACTCGCATTAGCGTCCAAGCCGACACCTTCTTAGCATCCTTCTTGGCTGCCATATAAGAAAAGAAAATCTGACCACAACAAAAATACATAAATAGCTGCTCAGGTACCAATAAGATCAGGATCAAGATGTTCGTTTCGCTCAGATGCCTAATCGCCTCTTGAATATCAGCAAAATTCTTATAAATTACAAACAAGATTAGAATAAAAGTCGCTAAGCTTAAAATTGTACGAAACGAAACCCTAAATTTCTTTTTTTTCTCTGACATACAAGCATTATAGCATACTACCACGGAATATGCTATAATGTATACTATGAAAAAATATCTTGCTGTGCTTGGGCGACAACCTCTGATTTCGGTCGCAGAACTTGAAAGCCTCTATCAAAACGTCCAGCTCATAGCACCGAGCTTGGCAGAGTTTGAAACTACCGCAGACACTCCGCCCGACTTAGATCGACTCGGAGGCTCTCTCAAGATTGCCGAACCAATTACCGAACCTTTACCCAAATTCTGGCAAAAGCTCCCTGATTTTGGCAAAATTAGTCTAGGTATCTCAGATTACTCGCGTGGTACGAATCCTTACCTAACTCAAAGAGAAGCTCTCAAATGGAAGCGCGTGATCACTAAGTTAGGTCATAATGTACGGGTCGTGCCCAATAAAACCGCCATCCTATCTAGCGCAACGAGCTTTCATAATAAACTCTTCACCGATACTCATATCGAGCTAATCAAGAATGGTAAAAAATACTATCGAGTGCTTGCCGTACAAGATATCAATGCTTACACCAAACGCGATCAAGCTCGCCCAGCGCGGGATGCAAAAGTTGGCATGTTGCCACCTAAACTCGCGCAAATCCTCATCAATCTTTGTGGCAATATGCCCACAAAAAGCATCTTATTAGACCCATTCTGTGGCACCGGAGTAGTATTGCAGGAAGGGCTACGTTTAGGTTTCAACTTATACGGTACCGATCTAAATCAACGCATGATTGACTATACTCGCAAAAATCTCGAATGGGCAGCAGTCAAATTCCAAACCCCTGCTCCAGTTCAACCAATTCTCGACCAAGGTGATGCACAAAATTACCAATGGACTCCAACCCCAGATCTAATCGCCTGCGAAACCTACCTCGGCCCACCAATGTCGCAGCCACCAGTCGATATCAAGCTCAAAACCGCCAAGCAAGAGTGCAGAAGCATCATTCTAAGTTTCCTCAAGAATCTCGCCTCCCAAATCCGACCCGACACACCCGTAACAATTGCCGTACCAGCGTGGCTCAGACCAGACGGACAATACGAACGCTTAAATATTCTTGACGAAATAGAGAATCTGCGCTATAATGTAGTAAGATTTAAGAATTTGAGGCAGAAAGACCTACTTTACCATCGTGATGGTCAGGTTGTCGCCCGGGAAATAATAGTTTTAAGGAAAAAATAGCATATGTCACATGTCAAAGCTGGCGGTACCGCCAAAAACATCCATAATAATGCTGGTCAACGTCTTGGCGTCAAACGCTTTGGTGGCCAAAAAGTTCGCAACGGTGAAGTTCTCGTACGCCAGACTGGCGCTACTAAAATTGCTGGCGAAGGTACTTATATGAGCCGTAATTTTACTATCCATGCTGCTAAAGATGGCGTAGTAACTTTCGTAAAGACCAAGAAGTCACATTTTTCAGGCAAAAGTGTTCCTCGTGTGCGCGTAGAAGTACGCTAATTCTCGATAAGCTATCCCTACAAGACGTCTGCAAGAACAAAAATGCGGCGTCTTTTTTGATAAGATATAGCTCAAGATAATCCCAATATCTCAGAATAATTTACATTTTAGTACAAATGCTATTGACTTTTTGAGTACAGTGTGCTATAATAGAAAGATAGGGCTGGAGTTTCCGCTCTCGTGGTTGGTTTTGTTCACAAAGAGCAAAAACCCATTTTTTTACATGTTTATATTGTTTGCAAAAATCTCCAGATTCATAGATAAGAGTTGCACATCTTATCTTTTGAATAAAATCATCGAATCAGGGGGTAATCCAAATGAAGAAAGCCATTTCTTTGATATTGGCTATTGTTCTGCTGATGAACATCCTAACGACGTCGGCATTTGCCAGCAAGCCGAGAAGCTTATCGACGCGTTGGACCTGCCGTTTACCTACTACAGTATCAATACCTGCGTCTATACCAAAGAAATCCATGACTACATCGTGGGCGAATGGGATGGTAGTGATCGCACCGGCGATGATTTTGGCGGCTACAATGCTGCGCGCTACGTCATGAGCAGAGAATACTACTGGATCGCCAGCAATCTCATCAACGGCAAAAGCTACAGTCTTAGTGCCAACGTGGACTACGAGGATTATAAGGAAGTTGTCCCTGCCCGCTCCAGCAACCAGAGCTACAGCTTAGCGGTCAGTCGTATCACAGGTGAGGTCGAACAACTGTGAATAGGTGCAACTATCACACCAAGCTTGCTCAGCCCCGACCAACGTCGGGGCTTTTTCCTTGCACTGCCAACAAGGCCACTATGCCAATAAGTAGAGTCAGGGGGATTTACTTTCACCAGTATCATTTGAAATATTTGTCGAGCATCTTCAAGAAAAGCCTATTCAGACAGCATCATCTTAAGATATTTGCCAGTCGGCGTCTTTTCATCTTGCGCTAGTTGTTCAGGCGTACCCTCCGCCATCACACGGCCACCATTCTGACCACCCTCTGGACCCATGTCAATGATCCAGTCCGCTGCCTTGATTACATGGAGATTATGTTCGATAATAATCATAGAGTTACCGCCATCGACCAACCGACTTAGAATGTCTAGAAGTCGTTTCACATCATCCGTATGCAAGCCAGTAGTTGGCTCATCCAAAATGTAAAGAGTTTTGCCAGTACTACGTCGCGCCAACTCGGTCGCTAGCTTGATACGCTGCGCCTCGCCACCAGAAAAGGTCGTTGCTGGCTGACCAAGTTTAATATATCCCAGGCCGACTTCTTGAATAGTCTTGAGTTTAGGAGCGATCGCTGGAATGTTGGCGAAGAACTCCACTGCCTCATCAATCGTCATATCTAGTACTTGTGAGATATCTTTACCCTTATACTTAATCTCTAGGGCTTCGTGATTATAACGACGACCATGACAAGCCGGACAGGTCACATAGACATCTGGCAAAAAATGCATCTCAATCTTATTCACACCATCGCCTTGACAAGTTTCGCAACGTCCACCCTTGACATTAAAGCTAAAACGACCCGCCTTGTAGCCACGCAGCTCTGCTTCAGGCTGCTTTGCAAAAAGTTCGCGAATTTGGTTAAAAACACCAGTGTACGTAGCTGCATTCGAACGCGGCGTGCGCCCAATCGGTGACTGATCAATCACGATTGCTTTGTCTAAATACTCAATCCCGTCAATCCGTTCATGCAAGCCCGCCACAGTCTGCGCGCGATGCAATCTCGCTAAGAGCTCGTTCGCTAGAATTTCGTTCACCAGAGTCGACTTTCCCGAGCCAGACACACCAGAAACCACCGTCATTACACCTAGTGGAAAATGCACGTCAATATTCTTCAAGTTGTTTTCGCGTGCGCCGACGACGACCAGTTCTTGATCTTTTTTGGGTTTGCGGCGTTTCTTCGGTACAGGTATGGATTTGCGCCCCGACAGATACTGACCTGTAATCGAATCATCATCCTTCGCCACCTCATCTGGCGTGCCAGCAGCGATCAAACGACCACCATTCTTACCAGCACCTGGACCAATATCTACAATAAAATCCGCCTCGCGCATAGTATCTTCGTCGTGCTCAACCACAATCACGGTATTGCGCAAATCACGCAAATGTTTCAAAGTCGCGATCAATTTATCGTTATCACGCTGATGCAAGCCAATCGACGGCTCGTCCAGTACATAAAGCACTCCTTGCAAACCAGAACCAATTTGCGTCGCTAACCGAATTCGTTGTGCCTCGCCACCTGACAAAGTATTCGCAGCGCGTCCCAACTCCAAGTACCCCAAGCCCACATCCTGCATGAACTGCACTCGCTCCCGAATCTCTTTAATGATCGGGTCAGTAATGACTCGCTCCGCTTCCGTGAACTGCAGGTCTTTTTTAAGCACTTCAAGTGTCGCATCAACGTCTAGATTGCACATATCAACAATATTAAGACCATGAACTGTGACTGCCAAAACTGCTGGTTGCAACCGCGCGCCATGACAGGTCTGACATTCGCGCACTCGCATAAAACGCTCAATATCCTTGCGCACAAAATCCGAATCGGTTTCTTTATGTCGACGCTCTAAAGTCGGGATCACCCCCTCATAGGTCGATTGATAAGTCGCACCATTGCCCCATTTACCGTGTCCACCAACTTTCACTTCGTATTTTTCTTTGCCGGTACCGTACAAAATCTTCTGGATATCTTCCTCTTTGAGGTCCTTAATCGGCACATGACAAGAGAATCCGTGACGATCCCCCACCGCCTCCAAACGTTTGAGCCACCAAGATTCTTGCGTTACGCGATTGAACGGTCGGATGCCACCCTCAGCAATAGTCAAGTTCGGATTCAAGATCAGCTCTGGATCGATCTCCATGCGTGTACCTAAACCCGTACAAGTCGGACAAGCCCCCTGAGGTGCATTGAAAGAGAATAGCCTTGGTTCCAACTCTGGAATTAGCTCGTCTGGGTGTAGCTCACAAGCATACCGCTGAGAATAAGTCAAAATTTCAGCATTCTCACCGCTTTTATTCTCACCTACCGCCGTACTATTATCATTAATCTTGAGGAGCTTAATAATCCCCTGCCCCAGTTCCAAAGCCTGCTCGATCGAGCCTGAAATCCGGCTTGCCAAATCTGGCGACAGAATGAACCGATCTACTACCACCTCAATATCGTGACGATCATTCTTATTCAAATCTGGAAATTCATCAAGTGCATAAATAATACCGTCAATACGCACGCGCGAAAAACCTTTAGCTTGATATTGCTCCGATACATGTTGGAAACTACCTTTCTTCTGAGAAACAATCGGTGCCAAAAGCATTAGTTTACTGCCAAGAGGCAATTTCATCACTTCATTGACAATATCCTCAACACTCCGTCGATGCACCTCACGGTGACAAATCGGACAATGCGGTATACCAACTCGGGCAAACAAAAGCCGCATATAATCATACACTTCAGTCACAGTTGCAACCGTCGAGCGAGGGTTGCGGCTAGTAGACTTCTGGTCAATCGAAATTGCCGGACTCAAACCAGTAATACTATCCACATCTGGCTTATCCATAATCCCCAAGAACATCCGTGCGTAACTTGATAGGCTCTCCACATAGCGACGCTGCCCCTCCGCGTAAATCGTATCAAAAGCTAAACTGGACTTGCCACTACCAGAAAGTCCCGTGATCACGACCAACTTATCCCGCGGAATATCTACATCGAGATCCTTGAGATTATGTTGCCGCGCACCACGGATTTTGATAAAGTTATCATTCATACTAACTAGAGATTATACCTTAAAATACCCAAAAAGTAAACCGCCCTACGACGAGGGCGGCGCATTGAGAAGGTTTAGGATTGGGCATTAGTCCTTTAGAATATTTACAGCTCCTCTTTTCATAGAATCATTCCCCTTTCTACATATTGAATAGAGCCTATCTCTCCATTATAGCACACTTTGCTCAAAAAGTCAATGGTTACAGAGATAAAAGGTAGGGGGTGTTGCTCTCTTAATATCACACCAGTCATTTCCCTAAAGCTTGCGGCGTCCACGCACGCTATATGGTTATGAGTGTTATGTTTCCCCAACTCCTATTCTTCCGGATAGACCCATTCCGACGCCTGTCTTCACAGGGTCGTTCATTCTTCGCATTGAAGCTTCAATGCTCTTTTAGTCTATCGGAAGTAACAGGAGTTGGGAAGAACCCTCCTCACCACCCTTAACCCATATACTATTTAGGTAGTAGCGACGCAGCGTACGGAGAAGCCGTCGTAACGGTTGTCGTTGAGGGTTGGGCCGACACTGGAGCTATTGAAGTTCAGGTTGTACGCGTAGGTACTAGAGTTGGCAGTACGTGACCAGTAGAGGCCGCTGGAGCCGACACGGTTCAGTGAGCCATTGTAGACGTACCCGGCATAAGGGAAGTTGTAGGGCGGATGATAACTTAAGCAAATTTCGCGTCTTGAACCAGCACATTCACGTGGTATAATAAAAATGTCTAAACAATTTATCAAGAATGCAACTATGTTTGCTTTTTAGTTACAGGATATAAATGGCGCCGTGAGGCACTTTCGTCCTGTAATTGTAATAGTTGCAAGATAGATTGTTTAGACACCCCTCGCGGTGCCATTTTTATTATTAAGTCCGCGGGGGTTGATATACATAAGGAGGGCTTAAGATGCAGACAACACAAAATAACTATAACTACGGGAGGAAGTTCCGCAAGTATACTTATTCTAGTATTCCTATTAGTTTCTGCATCTTAGCCCTTTTACTACTGAACTCAGGTATCGGCAACCGAGCACATGCTGTAAATACTGATCACGAAACTACAAGCAATAATACTCCCACCCCCATCTCCTATCCCAAGGATAATCCTACAGCATTAACCCATGCAGAGAATATGGTAGATATGGGAGGCACAGATAGTGCGGACAACACTAACTATACAATATCTCGTGCAGTATCTCCCTCCACCTCACTAACTATTGCTACACCAAATCTTAGTACTATAGCACCAGTAGGAGAAGTATCATACTTAAGTAGCAATGTTACTTATAGCGCTAATGATATAGAAAGCTATAGTCTAAAGATTAGCTATGCCAGTGGTAGTAATGCCCTCAAAGGCGATAGTAGCAGTGCTTCCACTATCACTGGAGCAGGAGGTAAAACTCCTGCTAATATGAGTAGTAATACCTGGGGATATGCTCTAGCTGATGCTAATGCTAACAATACTACACTTACATACAACACTATGCCAGCCTATGGTAGTGGAACTACCATAGTAAGTGGAAACGCTGAGAGCGTTCCCACTACTACCAAGAAGTTAGTGTTTGCTAGTAAGTTTGCTGAGAGTGCAACTAGTGGGCATTATAGGACTAAGGTATTATTATCACTTACGGCGACACCGAAGGTAGTAGCAGGATTAGATAGTATTACTTACATGCAGGAGATGACGGGAGAAGTATGCAAACAAACACCGCAAAAACTCAAAGATCAAACCATACCTACGGGTGGATCTAAAGTGCTTATTGATAAACGTGATAATAGTACCTATACAGTAGCTAGACTTGAGGATGGAAATTGTTGGATGACACAGAACTTAAGGCTAACTACTCAAAGTCTAGCTGCAGCTGGACATAGTAATACTTTAACTAGCGTAGATACTGATGTGGATAGTTTTACTATGCCTACTACTTTGGTGGGGTCAGGAAGCTCGGTTAGTAGATGGACCAATAGTTCCATCAAACCATATTCTGCTACGTTCAATAATGCTACGAACGGCACCTACTACAACTGGTCTGTAGCAGTAGCAGAAGCTGATACTAGCAGTCTCAAAAATAATGTTGACGCACCATGGAGCATCTGCCCAAAAGGCTGGAAGTTACCACCATCTACTGGTGATGGCTCGTATAGTCAGTTTATGAATGCCGCTGGGATCGGTACCGATAAAACTGGCGTGACAAAAATCCAATCTACGCCCTACAATTTTCCGATGGCGGGACATGTTTATGCTGGCCGTCTAAATAACAATGGCGCTTGGGGCGTATATTGGACACGTACCGCCAACGACACTAGTACTGAATGGGCGGGATATTTATACTTTACCAGCTCAAAGATTGGGCGCGTTACTACCGAATTTGATTATTGGCGTCGTTCTAATGGTTATCCTATACGTTGCGTGGCAATTGGTAGCTAAACATGAAAATCCCCCAGCCGAAGCTGGGGGATACCAGAGTGAAGTAAGCCCGAAATAGGCTAATAATTACCAATTGTACAACTACAAACTCTAGCAATGAGTTCACTGTGACAACGCCAATTCATAGCTACGAACTCTGACGACGTTTTCACTACGGTTGCATCCAACGCATAGATTTATACAGATCCGCGTAATATTCCATCGATTCGGAACCCAGGTATACTGCGCGAGTATCACCAAAATTTCCATTCTCGTCCACGCGCGTCACTGCATAGCATCCATCATTCGTCGTAAACAACATCAGTGTCGAGAAATCTACTTCTATGACATCTTTACCAACGACAAGCGGCGAATTCTGCGAAGACAGCCAATGTTCCGAAAGACTCCAGCAAACTAGCTGATTGTCTTTCAGGCACCAATATTCATTCCTACTACTATAGACACTTGTGTGGTATACCATTTCGTCCACGACTGGTTCGACAGTTCCGTCATCTCGCAACGCCAGTATCGTAGTTTTGTCATACAGATAAGCCAAGTCGTGCGCATAGGGAGCAGTAGGCTCTTTAAATTTCAGCAATAGCTCCATCTCTTTCGGATCAAATGGACATTCCCACTCTACCACGGTTTCACCATTCCGGAAAAGTGCGATATAAGTCGGAAAAGTAGCAAACATTCCTAATGGATCTTTCCTCACCGTGTCGATCACATCGCTCATGTCGTAGTCGGCTGGTGCATCAGCATAAACGCTACAGCTATACCAATCAAAGGCTCTATAGTTGTCTCCTCCGCAGTTTACCCATTGGTTCTTGCCGGTCAAACACGTCGGTAATGCAGCAAGTGTTTCCTGCGAAACGCCATCTTGCAAATACCAAGGCTGATCGTCAAAACCAGTGTAGGCTAAACCAAGCGGATCGTAAGTTTCATCATATCTCCAAGCCTCATAATGATAGTCTAGCTTACCATCCCAAGAGTCCAGTTCAACCGTCGTGCTCAGATCTTCCGACCACAATTGGCTGCCGTCCCATTCGCCAGCTCGATAAGCTCGCGCCAGCTCAAGCGGGTCCATGGATGCAGTAGTGGTTTGCCCGAAACATTGCACTCTAACCCCATCGACACAAAGCCATCCCTCACCCAACTCCACGATTTCGCCAGGCTCAATCGCATATCGATTATTATCCAAGATGAAACAATGCTCATAATTCGGCGTCCAAGTAAAGAAGAATCCCGTCGTCATACAGCAATTATCGTAATAGCTACCCCAGATCTCTGGGGTATCAAGATAAGATTGGATCACTTCATCTGGAGTCCATTCGTTTGAGTGGTAAACCGCCGTAGGGTATTCTTCCTGACAATAGAGCCGAAATTCATCATCGGTCGTCATCGTTGAGGCATGTCGACCGACTTCAGAATCGTAGAACTCTCGCATCCGGTCGATTCGGACGTCATTTCCATCTAGGTTATTGAGCTCGCGATAAGATTTTCTTAGATCTTGCTCGTACCGCTTTGTTGCCGAGTGTTCCCCTAGCATAGCTCCCCCCAAGAGCAGTCCCACTGCGAGCAATAAGGACAAGATTACCCGTGCGAATAGCTTCATAAAACTTCCTCCTCTGTCTAGTTAAGGTCCAATTTTCGCCAAGAGAAAAATTTTGGCGAATCTCACTTACACATTATAACATATTATTCCCCTGGCGCAATTGATTGGCACCAGAGTTTAAGTTCTTCCGCCAGATATTGGCATTCTTCGCAAGATTTACCATTCAGTCCTTGATTCTTGGTCAATTCTTTGCCAATCCACTGCAATTCTTTCATAAACTGCGGTAATTGCCGAGCCAAGCGCGTGCGGCGATATTTCTCCCATTCTGACGCTTCTTCATTATCCAGGCTTGCAGGAAAACTGCGTGCCTTATAGTGCAGCAATAGCTCCGGTAATCGTTCGTCATGAAAAGCTGGACGGAAGTTTGCCAAGTCTTCTGTCACATTGTTTCGTACCGCTGTACAAAGTAACCGATCACGATCATCCAAGAATCCATCATACAAAGCCGACTCGGCGTCAATCGCCTTACCAAAATCACGTTTTTGGCTACTTGCCATCCGCTGCGCGAACTCAGGATGTTTTAATAAACACTGCAAATTTTGTTGTATCTGCGTTTTATCCAGCTTAATTTTTTTCCAACCATCATCCTTATCAAGTACTACCAGAGGCGCAATAGCGGGACAATGATTATACTGCAGCTTCTTCACAATTGGTAAATAATTCTTCTCCCACGGATCGCGTTCGCACCAAGGTTTCTCAAAATCAATCATACCAGCATCACGCGCTGCCGCCTCCGCCTCCAGCAAGTCATCAAGATTATATCGCAAATCGTACACCAAGATCGAGCCATTCTCACCCATGGCCAGCGGAAATGCTACCGTCGTCTTCTCAAACTCGCTCGGATAGCGCCCTGAAGCATAGACGAATGGTCGTGGGTTATCCAGATTGGCTAGCTTCTCCACTTCCCGTTTCCCTCGCAATTTGTACAAAAAATCAAAAAGCTGCGGCTGCTTCGTCTTGATCAACTTCGCCACTTCAATCAAAGCCACCACATCCGCTAAAGCATCGTGTGCATGCGCATGCTCAATTCCGTTCAGCTTCGTCAATAGCTCCAAGCGATTAGTCGAATGTCCATCTTCAGTGACTGGCCACCGAATCCCCTCTGGTCGCAGCGCACGCGTTAGTCGCACCACATCCAGCAAGTCCCAGCGCGAGCGTCCATCTCGCCACTGCCATTCATACGGGTCATAAAAATTACGCCACAAAGTGTGCCGTACAAATTCATCATCAAATCGCACCGAGTTGTAACCAACGATCGTCGTATTTGGCGTGGCAATCTCTTCAATCAAAAACCGGCAAAACTCAGGCTCAGTCATACCGTCCTGCAGAGTAGCTTGAGGCGTAATTCCCGTCACCATCACTGCCGAAGGACTTGGCAAAGTATCATCAGCAAGCTGCACTAGAATATTTTGCGGTTCACCAATTGGATTAAAATCCAAATCAGTACGCTGCCCAGCAAATTGCATAATTCGATCGGAACGCGGATTTAGTCCAGAAGTTTCTAGGTCATAAAAGTAAAAGCTCGGCTTCATGTCTCTATTATAGCACGCCTCACAGATAAGGCCACCTCTTGATAGAGTATCCTGAATCATTACCAAGAATCACTTTACATGGAAAACCCACCTCCGAAGAGGTGGGTTCAAAGCGTATTGGTATCATTCGTCGGCCGCAGGATCACCGATACACTCGCGCGGCATCAACCGTTCAAGCTTATCGGCTTGTTCGGACGGCAGCAGATAAGCTCCACCACCGTTGCGCGCCAAAGCGCACACCTCGATAGTTACGGAGTCGCCAAAGGCGACATCCTTCCAAGACCAGCGTTTAAGCTGACCTGGTACAACTACGAAATCGAACTCGCTCGGAGACATCGGCTCGCAGGGGCACTCCGTGGCCTCCAGAACCGCTTCTGCATCTTGGATTTGCTCTTGGCGTAAGACCTTGCGCATCCGACACCATTTGCCAAAGATGCAGGTCCACCAAAGCAGGTAGTACGTCGCAATCGCAAAGACAGCCATCAACATCATGGCTGCGAACGATATTTCGAGCCCATCAATGTCTACATTGGGTCCGTCGAAGCACTTTTCTGCCAAAGCGAAGAAGCCTCGATAGGACTCAAGGACCGCCAAGCCAAGGATACTCAGAGTGGCGACCCCCACCGCTATGCTATCCAACCTTGTAAGGTAAGTGAAGCGCACTGCGCCAGTAGAGATGTCGCGATTGGTGTAACCACCCCAAAAGGCGATTACGACCGACACAGCCATTAAGGCATACCAATAATTAAAGTGCTCGAACATTCTAATCAACCCCCTAGCTAGTATGTTCTTAGTAGACTGATGAGTTAAATATTTCAGCCTATACTTCCATTATAGCACACCTTGTCAAAAAAGTCAATACTGTTATGCTTTTTCGTTTACAGAACTGATGTTTTGCAAAATATAGTTCAGCACATTATCGTTGCCCTTTTCCAATTGTCGAAACGAGAAACCGCTCACGCCAAAATTATCCACTGCCGTTCCTACAACAAAATATTTTGCGCCGTATGTGTCCGTAAAGGTTTTACCAATAATAGCTTTCCTGTATTCTTCGTAATCTTTTTGTTTCGCAGCGGCGGTTGTTGCCTGATGTTGCTGGTCAGTATACCTTCTTTCAAGCAAGTACTCACCTAGCGAGGTCGTCACCAAGATGGGCATAGCGTCTGCTGGAGCAGTATTAATATCGACCTCTATTGCCTCCTCTACGACATGCTGCGGCAATACAACACCGTCATAAGCTCCATAGAACGTCACATCATCGAGGATCGTCCCACCACAAGTTTCAATATCTTTAATCATTTCACTACGTCCTAGAGTTGGCTTGGTATCTGTTGGATTAACGCTGACCTCATTAGTAACATTGCGCGCTAAGATGACGACTCTGCCGTTAGTTTTCTCGCTGGCGTATCGTCGGTAATTATTTTCTACACCTTGAAGCCATAGATTCATGGCGAAGATTAGACCAAAAATTATACCCATTACCATCATTGTGATGATGTTGCGCTTAAGATAAGCTCATATAGTTCTTGTGCTAATATGTAAAATGTCCTGAAATTTCATCTAATCCCCTTTGAGTTTTTGGGCTATTTTCTTATTAGAAAACTGATCAAGACAAAGCAAGAATGATATCGGGGCGGCAAGATACATACATAAAATCGTTTCGACGCACCGCCAGTTCAAACCGATTAATATGATCGGGTGGCCAGTAGTCTGAGGATAATACTGCGCGAGTTGCTCCGTAAGATAGCTCCAACCTAGACCAGTCGCGAGTCCGCTGATCAATAACCCCAAGATAATCGCAAACCGCATCGCCCAAAAGCACATCTCCATCAAATACATGAAATAGATACTGAAGAGTTGTTTCTTAGCCGCCCCCATTGAGCGATAAAGGACAAAAGTTTTTGTATTGCTCGCGATCAGATGCGCCATCGTAAATGCCAAGATAAAAGCCGATACAATCACAAGGACTATACTAACAGGTCTGATGAGAGCGCGATTTTTGTCCTGAAAATAGCTATAGACACTAAGCTGATTGCTAAAAAGTTCTTCGATGACATACTTCTTAGCGTCATAACCCAGCTCCCGCACATCATCTTTATGATTAACGTAGTCATTAGCACTCTTGAGCTTCTGGAATCTTGCCACTATGATATTTTGTGGTAATTCACCACCTAGCTGCTCCTGCTGCTGCGCGGACAATGTTACAACCGTTCCACCATATCGCTCTATACGCTGACGGATAAAACTATCATCTATCCCACGGTCTTCGTAGTAATTTGCTAAATAAATCCATCCATCCGTAGTTTCTCCAGCATAACGCAGGGTCACATTTTCTAATCCTTGCATGACGAAAAGTATCCCAAGCAACAAACCAAATAACGCACCGACAGTAATAATGGTCGCTACACTTCTCGTCTTGTAGGCCGCGTATTCGCGATGCGCTAATCTATAGATGTCACGGAGTTTCATACGCTATTCCCACCATGCCATATGCATACTTTTCATTACTGCGTCTTGAGCCAGTTATTGATTTCGATTGCCGCACTTGCACCATCTGCTGCCGCCGTGACGAATTGTTTGATCTTCCCTTGACGTACATCGCCTGCCGCAAATAAGCCTGGGATTTTGGTCTGATAGGCAAAATTACCTTGACCATTGATAATCACAAAATTATTCTTATCTAGAATCTCTGCAAAGTTTGCCAAAAATTTCGTAGCTGGCAGTTTACCAATATAAACAAAAATATGTTGATATGGGGCTAGATTCTCACGAGTTGGCTCCAAATCCTCTATAATCTCAACGTTAGTTAGACCCTCTAGACGCTCAAGTAACTCCTGATCAGCCTTCATACGCGAGTGTGTAATGATTGTCACCTTTTCCGCTAAGCCGGCCAGATAGAGTGCCTCCTGAGCAGCCGAATTTGCCCCGCCAATCACCGCGACGTGCTTGTCACGCGCTAAAGCTCCATCGCAAAGCGCGCAGTATGATACTGGTGCCTCAGGAATGAAACTCAAACGTTTTGGCTCTGAGCCGGTCGCCACCAGTACCGCCTTTGCCTCGACCGCACCACCATCAATTGTCAATGTAAAACCTTTTTCGTTGCGTTCGATCTCGGAACACTCTCCATACTCCAAAGTCGCTCCTACCGCCTTAGCTTGATCGCGCATTTGCCGAGCTAGATCTTTCCCTTCCCCGAGGAATCCAGGATAATTCTCCAGCTTCGAGATAATCGGCAAGACCCCACCAAACTCGGCTTTCTCAAAGACTTTAACTTCCAGTCCAGCGCGCGCGGCATAAATCGCCCCCGAAAGTGCTGCTGTACCACCACCAATAATCGCCAAGTCAAGCATTATTACTGGCCACCAAGCTTTAACATGTACAGCTTAACATTGAGATCACTAAGCTCGCTCTGGATCGTCTTAACTTTCTTCAAATCTTCATCCTCAGGCAACATCATCACGATGAATTTCAACGGTGCGCCTGCCCCACAAGCCCTAGAACCATTAGTTTCATCCTTATAGGCAAGCTCACCTGGAATCGAGAGCTGACGTACACCACCGATCTTCATACCAATAATACCCTGTATCCACCCCTCAATCATGCTCGAACTACCAACGAGCGGCTGTTGCAAACCAGTAGGATTCTGCTTGTTTTTATCATCCTCGGCGTAAGCAAATGACGAGTCAAACACCTTACCATCAGCACACCAACCAATATAGTAAGCATTGTAGTTAATATCTTTCTCTTGCAACTGGGTACCAGTACCCTCTTTCAGATCCTTGATCTCTAGTTTCTTATCGTTTGCCGCAGTGGCGTTATAAGCCTTGACCTGACTTTTGTAATAGTCCTGCAAAGTCTTGAAGTACTTATCAGAAAGTGGCTTCACAGCCTCTGCGAGTTCCGCGTTCTTAGCGTCTATTTGATCCTCTAGCTCAGCCATCTGTGCATTGCGATCTTGCTGGCTTGAGGAATTACTCATCACAATAAACATATAGGTTAAAACCGTCGACCCCAATAAAAGAATCGCCACCAAGATAATAATTACACGCTGCCACGGGCTAGTTTTTAACGCTTTTTCGTCCATATTCCTCCTTATGCTAGAATTACTCTAAATTACCATTGCGCCAATTTTCGTCATCTCTACTGTAATTTTTTCCATTATAGCAGAAATCTCCAGCGAATCCAAGGTGTGTTCCAGACTAGAAAACTTCAAATGGAACGAAAGATTTTTATTCTCAGTATCAGCCTGATAGATCGAAGCTGGTTCGACTTCATAAATCAAATTACTCGCCGTCATCACTCCGTAAAGCGCATTACTGACACGACCAAAAGGCATATCCGCTGCGACTTTTACGGTCAAATCACGTTCGACTGAGGGGAACTTTGACATCTTAACATCTACAGCAATCGTTGGTTCAAGATCGACGATCTGATCGAGTTCTACCTCGGCTACCGCAATTGGTGCTTCCAGCTTAAACTTCCGCAATACAGCCGCTCTGAGTTCACCAAAAGCTCCAATCCGGTGATTATTGACTAAAATCTCTGCCGAACGGACCGGCTCAAGATATGAATATAATTTTGCAGTTTCTGATCCTGGTGCGATTTGTTTGTATTCAATATCAATCTTCAAACCTCGCTCCATCAGGGCAAAAATCTTTGTCTTTAGCTCATAGAAATCACCCAAGCAAACGATCCCAAGATCCGTTGTCAGGATCGGAGTTTCTTCTTTACTCAAGCCGTTCTGACGGTTAGAAACTTGATTCATTTCGTAAATCGTAAACTTTTTATGTCCAGCTTTGACATTTTCTCGCACTTTATCAATTAAGCTAGGTACGATCTGTTGACGAAAACATTGCAACTCTGGAGAAATCGAGTTTACAATCTCATAGCTCTGCGCTGGATCTTGGCCAACCCGCTCAAGCAAGTTTTTACTGACAAAAGAATAAGTTAAAACCTCGTGCATCGCCAAGCTATCGGACAAAATATCACGTAAATTGGTCTTCAAGGCCAGCATTGGTGAAACCTGCGTACCATTGAACTCACCTTTTGGCAAAGTTAGTGGAATATTATCATAGCCTAGCAATCTGCCCACTTCTTCAATAACATCTTCCTTAATATGAATGTCTGTACGCCAAATTGGCACCAGAACCCTCAAATTGACGTTCTGAGCGACTTTTGTGCTAGAGCTTACTTCTATACGGCTTTTTGATTGAGAGGCCTCAGAAGGCTCAGAAATGCCCTTAGACGGCAAGTCAGCCTTTTCTTCTACCTCAAAACCAACATTTTCCAAAGTTTTTGTAATCATTTCGACAGAATAATCTGTACCAAGTAGTGAGTTAATCCTATCTGTTGTAATATTTACAACATTTTGCTTTTGATGATCAGCCCATTCATCCGCCACAGCCAGAACTTTTAAGTCAGAACCCATTTCGGCGACGGTTTCCGCAAGTACAGGATAGGTCATAGCAGCTGGCTGCCCCTTGGTGAAACGTGTGATAGCTTCTGAGAAAATCCCGTGCGCCATCTGAGTCTTACGGAGATTATACAATGAGAAAGTTGCGCTCTCCAAGACCACACGCTTCGTCGAAGCATCTATTTCGGTATTTTTGCCCCCCATCGCACCAGCGAGTGCAACGGGTACATTATTAGAAGTGATCAAGATATCCTCTGAAATACACTGAATCGTTTTACCGTCAAGTAATTGAATCTCCTCACCCTCCTTAGCAGCGCGTACAATAATCTCCGGTTTGTTGATGCCACCTACTTCAACTAGCTTATCGTAATCAAAAGCGTGTAGTGGCTGTCCGGTGCGCAGCATAATCATATTCGTCAAATCCACCATAGGATTGATAGAACGCATACCAGCCTTCGCTAGAAAAACATCACCGTAATAAGTCAAATAATGCTTTTTGCCATACTCTGGCAGATCAAACACCGCACAACTATAACGTGGGCAAAGCTCCTGATCTGTAATCGTGATGCCTATCGGCAAATCATGCACTGGTGTCAACTCTGGCCAAAATGGCTCTTGAAAGTCCACACCCAAGATGCCCGCTACTTCACGAGCAAAGCCAATCAAACCAAAACAATCTGGACGATGTGTCAAAGATTTGTTTTCAACGTCTAGGATTAGATCATCTAGTTCAAATACATCAATCAGACTATCGCCCGGCTGCGCCATTTTTGGATTGATTTCGGCGATAGTTTTATGCTCATTATCAAAACCTAGCTCATCCGCGCCAGCCAACATACCATTAGACTCATAGCCTTGAAGCTTGCGCACACTCAGCTTAAAATTCTCATTACCATAGGTCGACGGAACAATACTGCCCGGAGTGATCCAAACTGCCAGCATCCCTGCACGCACGTTTGGTGCACCACAAACCACCTGCACCAGGCCATTCTCCAACTGATTGAACTCTTGGTTATGTGCGCCGGCATCAATCTCACAGAGATTGAGATGCGTGCCTTCGATCGGGGTCGCTTTGATTACTTTTGCCACATAAACACCCTGATATCTGGGCGCCCAGTCGATCACTTCTTCAATCTCCACTAGACGCGAACCAATCGAGCTAATCAAATCCTGATCAGAAATGCCCTCAGGAATTGCCACATATTTTTTAATTTCATTAAGCGAGATTAACATCTAAAATTCCTCCAAAAAATCAAGTTTGCCCGACTCAAAGTAGCGCACATCATTCAAGCCGTATTTTAGCATTACCAACCGATCAATGCCGCCGCCCCAAGCAAAGCCATGGTACTGCTCTGGGTCAATTCCAGCCGTTTTCAACACGTTTGGATGAATCATGCCACAGCCTCCCATTTCTAACCAACCTTTCCCACCCAAAGCCGCTGGTTTCTCAATCAAGAATTCAGCCGACGGCTCAGTGAACGGAAAATAACCTGGCTGAGTCTTGATATTGAGCTTTTGGCCATAATAAAGCTCAAAGAAGCGTTTCAGTACCCCAAACATCTGCCCCATGTTTGCATCTTTTGAAACAAATACGCCCTCACATTGATAAAAGGTATGCTCATGAGTTGCATCCACATCTTCATTACGAAAAACTCGACCTGGGATTACCACTGCAATCTGTCCACCGTTTTCAAGATCTTTTTTGTATTTCTTCAGAGCACGATGTTGCATGGTCGAAGTATGGGCTGGCGGAATAAAGCCCTCAGAGGTGCGAAAAGTATCATAACCATCACGCGCTGGATGACCTTGAGCGAAGTTAAGGCTATCAAACATATGAAATTCATCATCAAGCTGCCGCGATTCCATCACATTGAAACCCATATCAGAGTAAATTTTGACCACTCGGTCAAGCTCGACCATCAGGGGATGCTTGGATCCCAAATCTAGCTTAAAAATTGGTTGGTTTGGCGCACAAGGCGCTGAAACGTCAATCGGCTCAACATTCTCGCTCTCCGCCGCTTCCTCCAGCTCGGTAATTTGCCGCAAAATTGCCTGCTTCTTCGCATTCATTTGCCGCCCAAACTCACCCCGCTCCTCTGGCGGTAAAGTTTTGATCTTGGCATATTCGGCGTTGATGTTTTTTAGCTCAACTTTTAACTTCTCTATCTCTGACATAATAATAATTATAGCACAAAACAGTCATTTCCTAAGAGAAAACAACCCTCCAGCCCAAAGTCATATACTTACTTAAAGCACTTCTCACGCAAGCTAATTTATTTACTGAATAAGAATTAGATAAAGAAAATACAGAACAGCGAAATAATCGCCAATACGATCAAAACAATCCAAATCCAAGTAAAACGGCCTGTTTTCTTCGTGTCTTTCACATAGTTCGAATCATCAACATAATCTGGGTCGTGACGACGCTCGCTCTGTGCTCGCGCCCGCAAATCAGCCGAAATACGGCGGTTTAACTCCGACCTATCCTCACCTCTCGACATCATTACACCCATAAATTACTCCTATCCTTTCTATGCTTAAAAATCTATCAATTACACCACAACAATTTTAGTCGTATTTTATTATTCTAACACACTTCTTTCCTGTTGTGCTTAACTTTTCTTAGTGATTTTTACTGTTCATGTGCTATAATGAGAGAAATATTAGAAATTAAGGAGGTTAGAATGGCGAACCAAAAGCCAAACAAATCTGGAAAGAAGAACAATTCCCAGCCAGAACCTAAGAAAGAACTTAAAGAATCCAAAGACATCAAGTCAACTAAGGATGTCAAGGAAACCAAAGAGGTCAAAGAGAAAACCAGCGAATCCAAGGCTACCGTAGTTGCTTCCGCACCAAAGAGTACCAATCCGCTCAAAGGTTTCTTCGCTCGCAAATACGGTGAGAATGAGAATATTTTAACCATTTTTAAGACTCCAAAGATCTGGGGTGCATTAATTGGCGAAGTTTTTGGTACCATGCTACTTGTGATGGTTTTGTTGACTTTGGGTACTAACCCACTCTACATTACTTTCGCTGTACTTGGTCTATATGTGGCTATTTTTGGCATTTCTGGTGCCAATCTCAACCCACTTGTGACCGCTGGTCTCATGGCTTCCCGTCGTATGTCTGCCATCCGTGGCGTACTCTACATGCTTGCACAATTGCTCGGCGGTTGGCTTGGCTTGATCGTTATCAACGCTTTCCGTCTCGCTAGCGAAGCCAGCACACCTTTGCCAATTATGAACGAGGTCACTGGCGAAACTTTCTGGGCAGTTGCACTTGTCGAGTTACTAGGTGCTATTGTTATTGCTTTCGCTTTTGCACGCGCACTCAAGCTTGCTAAGAAGAACGCTTTGGCTTTCGGGTTCGTCGTTGCTAGTAGTATGACCCTTGCCATTATCTTTGGTATGGTTATCACTCAGAATTTCTTTGGTATCCAGTACGGTTTTATGTTTAACCCAGTTGCTGCTTTGATGTATCAGATTTTGCCAACTAGCGCTGATAACTTCGGTGAGCTAGCTCAGATGGCTGGCCTTGCTGCTACTGCTTATGTTATCTTCCCTATCATTGGCGGTATCGTTGGATTCTATCTTTCCGACCTTACTTCCCGTTTGGCTGGTACAGGTTACAGCTGTGCTTGCGATGATGAATGTGGCTGCACAGAAGTCTGCAACAAATAATCATCCGATATTTGATATAAATATCCTACGAAGTGCCGTTTATTATAACGGCACTTTTTGGTTAGAGTGTGCTATAATAATCCTATGGTTAAAAAGCAGAAACATACGGTCGATCAGACCAAATCCGCCAAGACCACTACTGATATTGATCAAGATACACCCGCTGTCGGTGAGGAGTTATTGTCGAATCCTAAAAAAGATGACAATATCATCGACAAACCTTCTAAAAAACCTAAGTCCAACCGCGGCAAGTATCCTATGCCAGCGATTTTGCGAGTACTTTGTTCTCTAGCCTTCTTGATAGTTGTTTCGATTTTTATTACTTGGTTTATACTTTGGCGCCAAAATATGTGTGATGCCGATACGACCATGGAGTTTATTCAAGAAAAATCCGATATTGCCACCTATAGCTACTTGGTGATCTTCGGCCTGCTCGCAATTATATCAGCTATCACTTGGCGCCCATTCTTTAGTACTGGATTATTCTTCTGTATCGTAAGCATCCTAACTTTTGTACATATGCAAAAGTTTGAATTACGTGGCGAGCCATTCTTACCAGAGGAAATTGCTTTAGCCGAAAACGCTGGCGATATGATAGAGTTCGTAGACGCAACAGAGATACAGCAGTTGATCTGGGGTGTGATTTTTGTCCTGATTGGCTCAATCTTGGCCGAATATTGTATGCGCCGAGTCTTTGGCCGCAATCGTAAAAAGCTCGCATGGTGGGATCGCTTTGCAATCGTCCCGAGAATAACTTTTACCATGATAGCGTTGGCATTTTTTGCTGGTATTGCCCACCCCGTGCTTGACCGTACTGATACAGAATGGATTGACGGGCTAGATCTGATAGCTTGGAGTCAGATCGAAAATTATGAATTCAATGGTATTATCATAGGATTTCTGTATAATTTTGGTGATACCACCGTGAAGCAGCCAGAGGATTATAGTGCCGAGCGTATTGCTGAGATCGCTGATAAATATAATAAACTGAAGCAAGCAGACACTGGTCGCGTGAGTTTAGGCGATGAGGTTGATAACATTATTGTAATCCTCAACGAAACCTTTTACGATCCAGCCCTTTTGACGAAGTATTACGATCATGTTGGCGGCGACGTCACGCCAAATTTGCACAAGATTTTCCGAGAATATCCTAGTGGTTATATGTACTCACCAGAATACGGCGGCGGTACAGCCAATGTCGAGTTTGAAGTGCAAACTGGCCTTTCTAACTATTGGGCAAAAACTTTCCCTTACGTCAACACCATTTCTAAAATGGACAAGCTTTTCGGCGTCGCTTCTTGGAGCAAACAAAATGGTTTCGATACTACAGCAATTCACTCATACGGCGGTTCTTTCTATAAACGCAATATCGTCTATCCAAAAATTGGCTACAATCAGTTCATAGATGACGAAGAAATGCAATTCACCGAGAAGGATTACAGTAGCAACGTTATTAATGATCGCTCGGTCTATCGCGAGATTATCTCGCTACTCGAAGACAGTGATGAACCACAAATGATCGGTGCTGTCACCATGCAGAACCACGCCCCCTACTGGCAAGCTGAGTATCCAGATAAACAGTTCTGGCTCAAAAATGATAAAGTCGACAATAACTGGGATATTGTTTCCAGCTTCCAGAGCTTATACTACTCTGACAAATATCTCGGCGAGTTCATTGAAGCACTAGATAGGCTTAAAGAACGCACAGTCGTCCTATGGTTTGGCGATCACGCAATGGGGCAGCTTAGCCTATATGCTAGCTCCAGCAATCAAGATGATAAAAATATCGCTCATCTGACGCCCTATTTTGTCTACGCCAACTTTGACATTAAAAGTCCTTATACCGAACGTGAAACCGCCAAGTTCAACGCTGCCCAGGGTCTAGATTTTAGTAATATTCGTTATGTCAAAGGCGTAGATCTACCAACTACCACGCCAAATTGTATCCAAAATACCATGTACAATGTGCTAGGCGTAGAAAAACCAACCCTTTACTACCTTCTCGATAAAGTTTGCAGTACGACACCCATTCTATCGAATGCCTACTACGGTGGCAAAAGTCCATCAGACAGCATCACTCCATACCACGAATATGAGCTATTGAACTACGACATTCTCTACGGCCAGCATTACTGGAAAGAAGAAAATTAATAATCGCAAATTAATTCTTTGGGAACAGTGGTTGTGCTGGTGGTACGACTGCTTTTGCCGTAAAAATATCAATAATTTGCTGAGCAGTTTCCGGTAAGAAAACCGTCAGTAATTGCGCAGTATCGACTAATCCGCGTTCCAAGTCTCGCAAAACTTCCTGCACTCGTTCGCTTTCACCGTTTTTAGCGAGTTCCCAAGGCTTCTGTTCGTCGATCTGCTTATTGAGTTGCTGGATCTTCCCCCAAACCAAGTCAAGCGCCTTTGAAAATTCAAATTTGTCCATCAATGCACAGAACTCAGAGGTCAGCTTCAATTCTGACTGAACCCCTGCTACATCATTCTTTTTACAGAGCGTCGCCAAACGCTGAACCAAATTCCCTAGATCGTTAGCTAGTTCATTATTATAAGCATTCTCAAACTTTTCGTTGGTAAAGTCCGAATCCGCAAAGCTATCAATATGGCGCAAAAAGAAATACCGAAAAGCTGGCAAACCCTTACGATTCAACACCTCCATCGGGTCAATCACATTGCCAAGACTTTTACTCATTTTTTGACCATTCGAAAGTACGTGACCATGCACAACAAGGTTCTTTGGCAAATCCAAACCAATACCCAGCAAAATCGCTGGCCAAGTAATCGCATGAAAACGCAAAATATCTTTCCCCACAAACTGCGCTGCTGCTGGCCAAAACTCTTTCATATCGTCACTGTCAGGATAGCCTAAAACGCTAATATAGTTAGACAGCGCATCCACCCAAACATACATCACCTGATCATCATCGCCTGGCACCGGCACGCCCCAAGTCAGCTGTTTACGTGGACGCGAGATCGAAATATCTGGCGCATCTTCTAGTAAACGCAACATCTCCTGCTTACGAAACTCAGGCGTAATCCGCATCTCTCCCGACTCGATAGCTGAACGAATACGCTCCTTAAAATCACTAATACGCAGATAATAATTATGCTCTGATAGTTTCTGATAAGGCTTTTGGTGATCTGGGCAACAGCCCTCATTCTCTTCGTATTCTTTTTGCGTCACAAAACGTTCACACCCCTCACAGTACCAGCCATCATACTCCGCACTATAAATATGCGGTTCTAGTTTTTTCCAGACTTCCTGCACGGAACGCACATGTTCCGGATCCGTCGTCCGTACGAAATCCGTATACGAAATATTCAAGCGC
This sequence comes from Candidatus Saccharimonadota bacterium, assembly GCA_003979185.1. Lineage (GTDB taxonomy): Bacteria > Patescibacteriota > Saccharimonadia > Saccharimonadales > Saccharimonadaceae > Nanosyncoccus. The sequence continues at coordinate 31,040 of RYWJ01000003.1, forward strand.
TTGATAAACTCACGGAATTTATCTGAATTTTCTTGCACATATTCCTCAACAGGAATATGATTTTTTTGGGCAGTACTAAAGACTTTGTTGCCATGCTCATCTGTACCTACTTGAAAACGAACCTCATCACCCTTGAGCCGATGATAACGCGCATAAGTATCTGCCAAAAGATAGTCCATCGCATGACCAATGTGTGGATTACCGTTGACATATGGAATTGCTGTACAGATATAAACTTTTGACATAATAACTTAATTATATCATATTTCTGAATAATGACGTGGAAAAAGGCACTCCGAAGAGTGCCTTAAATGGGGGTCAACTTTTACAAAGATGCTTATCTGGGGTACAAAGCCGCCACTAGTTAGCGCCAGCGTCTGCGCCCGTACCTGTGATTGCGTCGATTAAACAGCCAGGCAATGACCGCAACAATCGCGGCAATGGTCAATGCTACGTTCAGCACAACAAACCAAAGCGCAAAGGTTGCCACCACCTGAATAACAATCGCCACAACCGCAACGATACCGCCGACGATCAGCCCTGCCACCTTTTTGCCAGCACCAAAGAATGATCCCAGGATCACCAGCAAAAAACACAGCACAATAAAGTCACCCATCAGAAACCCTCCCTTTCTCTATAAAGGTACAATTTTTATATAGAGCATTACCCTATATACTTCCATTATAGCACACTTTGCTCAAAAAGTCAATGGTTAAATAGAGCTTGAGTACTATATCCCCTCACCACCCTTAACCCATATACTATTTAGGTAGTAGCGACGCAGCGTATGGAGAGGCCGTCATAGCGACTACTGGTGTCGGCTGGGGCGACATTGGAGTTATCAATCCAAAGGGTGTATGTGCGCCGACTATCATCGGAGTAGACGGTACGCGACCAATAATTGCCGTTGGAGTCAGGACGGTTAAGCTTACCATCCCAGACGCCCCCGGCATAAGGGAAGTTGTAGGGAGGATACTATCGTGATCTTCTATTCGCTAAAACTATCCGAATAATCTGACTTAAGCAAACTATCCATAATACAAATGGTACTATATAGAGAAAGAGTACTATGGTCTCAGGAGTAAAACTAAAATCGCTAAACCATACCTTAATGATATCCCAATCACTATCATACATCGAATGGTTTCTCACTGAACACATGTTGATTTCTGCTAAAACTGGCACCACGATGGAACATAGTAACGTTACGACACCTAGGACTTCTTGCCATTTCTTTTTAGCTAAACCAACCGTAAATCCGCCGATGAATACTCCAGACATTAAGATCAGTAATCTGATCCAGTCGTTGAAAGTGGCTAATATGTCCATAAGGTTTAGTATCCATTCCGTATCTTTACTTATATTCCTGTATCTTATTATACTACACTCCCACCGCCGTCACTGTAATACTAGTAGAGTAGATGCCTGATGGTAGTAATGGGCTGATAGTTACGCCTATACCATAAGTATGAATAGTTTGAGAGGGATATGCACCAAGACTAGTAGTATTGTAGTAACTTTGGGGAGTAGTAGTAATACCTACATAGGTACTATTCCCACTACTACCATCAGGACTACCAGTAGCTATACCCCAAGCACTAGTGCCGGGAGTTAAATTAGACGCCGCTGGAATAGTTGGCGCGTTCTCTACGGTCAGTTCAGGATTACGTAAATCTGGGTCATTAGAATGCAACAATACTTGATAATGTGTGCTGGATGAGATTGCTGCCGATATATTGCCTTTATTGACAATTTTAGAGTCTACTACTTGTTCTATATTCGATACTGCGTCAATAGTAATTGTATCGTCAACAATGACAGAAAGAGTAGAAGAAGCACTAGGGTTTATTCCATTAGCAACACAGCGCACCGGTTCACCAACACTGCGGTCGCCAGCAACAACTGGTGAGACACCAAAGGTGGTAAAACTTAGACTATATACATTAATAGAAGAGCTGGCAGTGCGCGACCAATAGTAACCACTAGCATCGACAAACTGGAGAGCGCTATTGAGCGTAGCGCCGGCAGGAGAGAAACTGTAGGGAGTAGAGCGAATCTTGGTAACACCAGCCACATCATTAGTAATCCTCGCCTTTTCTGCAAGGTTGGCAAATGACCCATTACCATTGCTCAATGGCAACTTCCAACCTTTCGGGCAGATACTGCTAGGAGCCACTTGTCCGTCAGTAGCTACTGACTCCCCACCAGTAGAGGCTGTCGCTGTGTACCAGTTATAGTGGGCACCGTTAGTGGTATTACCGTCATAATAAGCTTTACTTTGATATTTGCTATCAATATCAAAACCAGCCAAGCTAGAATCCGGAATTACATAGTCCGTCACAACGTCAGAGTCGGCAGGAGTTAGAGTTTTATCAATAATACGCAAGTTCTCCGTCATCCAACAATTACCATCTTCGTGTCTACGTATATTATAGATGTTGCCATCGCGGATGTCAGTTAATGATGCTGTGCTACCAATAGCGGAATTATTGCAAATCGACCAAGACATTTCCTGCATAGTAGATATATTTTCCAAGGTCATCTTCGCTGCATTTGCACGGGGTGCTTGATAAGAAACGAGCACCAATATCCCTAGTATAGTAGCAATAACGCCAACACCGCAAAGAGCTCTACGCCGTTTCTTACCACAACGAAAACTAGGTCGAAGTAAGTGGCGACTCTTTTTGTCTGAAGCAGATTTACTTTTAATGTTACTGTATGACATACTGCCCTCCTTTTGGGTTAATAAATCCCCGCGAAATCCAAAAAACAAAAACGACACCGCAAGGGTGTCTAATCCATTTTAAACCTAGCACTATTTTGTAATGCCAAATCTAAACTTGCGGTGCCGTTTCCGGCAGACTTAACACTACAAAAGCAAAAAGCACTTAAGTGGTTTAAAATGTATTAGACTCTTTCATTATACCCAACTTATACTTGCATGGCAAGTAAATTTTCCCTACTTCGTGGCGTTATATAGATTTTCCCAGTCCCACAACGACAGATCCTGTGCTCGTGCGTCCGGATTGATGCCATTTTGTTCCAAAAGTTCACGCCATTTTTCCCGAGAAAGCCGACCATCTGCCAATACGCCTGCCAACTTCTTGCGGGGGCTTAAGAAACCTCTTTTTGCTAATTCCAACGGTTCGCTGCTAATTTGCGGTTCAGCTAAAGGTGTGAGGATTAAAACCTGACTATCAACTTTCGGCGGTGGAGTGAATTCTTCAGCTTTCACTACGGGACCAAGCGTTGTTTCCGCTAGATTTTGCACCAGCAACGCCAACAAACTATAATCTCCTGGCTCCGCAGCTATGCGTTCTGCCACTTCTTTTTGCATTAACAAGACAATCTTCTGAGGTTTGTTCTGCATCGCAAGGACCTTTTTTACGATGGGTGATGTAATATAATATGGAATATTCCCAGCTACACAGTAAGATCGTCCATTCATCAGGCTATCAAAATCCACTTTCAAGACGTCTGCATTAATCACCTCGAGATTCTTACCTGGGAATGAGCCAGGAAGTTTACGCGCTAGATCCGCATCATATTCGATCGCTAAAACGTTTGGGAACTTCTTTAGCAAACTAGAAGTGAGCGTGCCTAGACCAGGACCGATCTCTACACAAATATCGACGTCTTCAGCCGCTGTAAGGTCTGAAATCTCATCCAAAATCACTCGATTTTTAAGCCAGTGCTGGCCAAGCGATTTCTTATTTTTCATCTAGTACCAATGTCCGTTTTTAGTAATGCCACGACAAACTCCAGTACACCACCAAAAGTCTAAGGCCGACTGCCAACCACCATAGCGTTTCGTGACATACTCGCTCATCCAACGAATCTGCGTGACTGGATTAGTCTCCCAGTCAGCACCGAATGAAGCCATCTTGTTCCCTGGCAAAGATTGCGGAATACCATATGCGCCCGAGCTAGCATTGCGTGCATCGACACGACAGCCTGATTCACGATAGATCAGATCAATCGCCGCCGGCAAGTCAGCCTCTGATACTCCAGCTTCTCGCGCCCAGTTTGCACACTGCTCGCGCTCTGGCGGAATAGATACTTTCGCCCCTTCTACGATAATCTCTGGCACCGCCTCTACCAAGATTTTCTCTTCAACTAGCTTGCGCGAAACCTCAACATTATTTTCAAATTCTACTTCATAAATACTAATTTTGCGCCCCTCTTCACCTGGCTGCTCTAGTACTCGCTCGCCTTTTGGTCGATTATAATCGTAACGAGTTTCAACTTTGTACGGGATCGACTCTTCAATTGTCAGTTTGCGACCACCGCTACGAGTAATACGATAGGTCGAAGCTGCACCAGTCTCCAAAAAGTTTTGGTTAAATTCCATTTTTACAATATCATCATCATAAACCGTTAGTCCAGCCTCGATCGCGATTTGTTTTGGGTCATGGCTGGCGGTCATCACATAGCGACGATGTACACCATCGATCACCAAAGCTGGACGCGAACGATAGATATTGATGCTATAGTCACTCTGAATAACAGTTTCCAAGCTCGGCTCTACTATATCAGTTTCCGCCAATTGTACCTCGGAGCGCTCCAAGACCTCTGCTACTGTCGCCGCCCCTGTTTTAATAATCAAATTTGCACCATTATTGTCATGAATCGTCACAAAATACTCACTCTGATCGGTTTGGTTTAAGATTAAATCATCATTCTCGTCTGCATATACAGTTGGTTGCCGAAAAAGTGCACAAAAAGACAAAACCACACTACTAAGAATCAGCAGCGCTGCGCAACAAAAATCTCGACTACGAAAATGTAATTTCATCATCTTCCCCCTTATTATAACACAAAATCAGCTATCTTTGAGCTTATCCTTCCCAAACTGGCAAATCCTCAGGAAAAGGATCAAAATTTTCCCCAAAATCGCTAAAATCTCCATCTGTATCACCACCCAAAATGCCAAAGTTTTCGCTCGCACTATGAAACTTGCCAGACTCGCCAAACGCTCCTGTACCATAAGGCTCATAGCCTAGCTCTAGCAAAAATCTTGATGGGGCATTATAACTACGCCCACCGAAGCTATAGCGTGACCCCGCAAAAGTCAAAAACAGTTGCTGCATCGCCCTGGTCATCCCGACATAAGCCAAGCGTCGCTCCTCCTCTAGCTCCTCAAGCGAGTTATCTGCGCGACTACTTGGGAAAAGCCCTTCCTCAAGCCCCACTAAGAATACTACCGGAAATTCCAAACCTTTCGCTGCATGCATCGTCATTAATGACACGGAATTTTCACCAGCACTTTCATCAGCTGAACTGAGTAGTGCCGCATCCTCCAAAAACTCCTCAAGCGTGTCATAGACACTAGCATTACTGGCTAAAACTTCAATATTCTGCATCCGCTCAACACCGTCTGGCGTATCCGTACGCAAAAGCACGCCAAAATCAAAGCGTTCGACAATTTTTTCGACTATTTCGGCTGCTGTAATATCTTTATCATGGCGCATTTCTTGGAGAAACTTTTCAACTTTGCGCATACTAGTACTAGCCTTAGCGGTCAATTTCAGACCTTCTCCCAGATTAGCAAAATCTTGCTCAGGATTATCATTCAAATAATTAAAAATCTTCTCCACAGAAGCTGCCCCCACACCAGAAAGCACGTTCTTTACAACCCGTTCAAAGCTCACGCGGTCGCGCGGATTGACAATTAGTTTCAAAAGTGCCAGAACATCTTTTACCTCTTTACGATCATAAAAACGCACACCACCAATAATCTTGTACGGAATTCTCGCAGCCATAAAAGCCTTTTCAAAAGCATAAGACTGAGCATTAGTCCGATACAGCACCGCGAAACCGCTAAAACTTCCGATTTTTGACTCCATGGCGATAATCTGCTGCGCCACAAAGTTTGCCTCGCCCGTTTCGTCCATCAAGCCCTCAATCGTTACTGGCTCACCATCGCCTGCTTCTGTGAAAAGTTTTTTCTCCGTCCGAGTTTTGTTCTGATTGATGATTTTTTGCGAAGCTGTCAAAATATTACCAGTACTGCGATAATTCTGTTCCAGTTTAATCACTTTAGCCCCAGGAAAGTCCCGCTCAAAATTCAGAATATTCGTAAAATCCGCCCCCCGCCACGAATAAATTGACTGCCAATCATCACCAACCACGCAAATATTGCGTTGCTCATTCACTAAGCTTTTAATCAAACGATATTGCACTGCATTTGTATCTTGATACTCATCAATCAAAATGTGTTGGAACCTACTCTGCCATTTCTGTCGTATTGTAGTATTCTTTTCAAACATTTCCGCCGTCCTGCTAAGCAAGTCATCGAAGTCTAAAGCATCAGCCGCTTGTTTTTCCGCTTCATAACGTTCAAAGATCTCGACCATGCGCCTCTGATTTGGATAATAAGCCTCACGCCTTGCATCAGCTGGTTTCATACCGCGATTTTGATAGTGGCTGATCATACTTTGTACGCTTTTTGGTGTTAGGGCCTTATCAGCAGTCAACTTCATTTCTTTCATAATGCGCCGAATCAGAGTCAGCTGGTCATCAGTGTCATAGATAGTAAAATTCGCCCCCACTCCCGCCGCTTCGTGCTCTATATGCAAAATTCGCACACAAATCCCGTGGAAAGTTCCCATGTAACGCATAAAACTACGCGGAATTTCCTCAGTATTTTGTATTTTTTCTTCTAACAAATACGGCTCACGTGCGGCGATCCGACGCTGGGACTCCAATAAATTCCAAAGACGTACTCGCATCTCTTTGGCGGCCTTATTGGTAAAAGTCACCGCCAAAATCTGATCTGGGCGCACTCCATGAGCAATAAGATTCGCAATTCGATGTGTGAGAACCTTGGTTTTTCCTGATCCAGCACCAGCTAGTACCAGCACTGGTCCTTCCAAAGTTTCTACTGCCTCCTTCTGTGGCGGGTTCAAACCCCGCAAAATTGCATCCATTCCTTGATTATAGCACACCTTCATAAGAGACTACGGTTTTTCTCAAATCTAGGCTTCTCACCCAAGGCGCATCAAATATAGTAGGCTTAGACTCTATTTCTCGCGATTTTGGCGCATAATCTTTTTACCTTGACGCACGTAAATCAAATAATAGGCTGCGCCAAGTTGCAATACAACAATAAATCCTGCCACGCCAAACACCGCCGCTGGACCATACTGAAACATCTGACCACAGATAAATGTACCTAGAGCCACGCCAAAATATTGCACCACATGTCGCACGGTATTGTACTTAAATTGATGTCGATTATCAATCGCATTCACATAATAGCCATCCGTCACATTCTCATAGGCCGTCGAGCTCAAAATCGCCCAGGTAAAGGCAATGAAGCTCAAGAAATTATTACCCGCAATCGCCGCTAGACTAAAGATAATAAACCGAATCCCAAACTTCAGCGTGATCGTAATATAATCATTCTTAGGTGTAAAATATTTAAGTGCCATGATGCCTAAGAAATCAGCAATCAACCCCACCACGAGCATATAATTCGTTGCGATACCCGCCGAAAAGCCAAAGTCGTCAGTCAGCATTAGCATCTTCAGACCCATCGCTGCTGCAAACGAACATTCCGAAAGAAAAACGTACACCATATAAGGTTTCTGGATTTTATCTTTCATAATCGCTTTGATAGTCTTTTTGATGGATGACCGTTGTTCAGGAGCGCTTTCAGTCACGACTAGATCAATCCGCCACATAATCATTGTCGCTACGACCAGGAAAGCAGTCGCTAGTAACAAACAGGCGTTGTAATCAAAGAGGAAATTCCCCATTTGCTGACCGATAAAAATCCCACCAATCAAAATTCCAATATCACGGAAAAGGTATTCGACCAACTTGCGTCGGCTGTAAATAGAATTATTCTTAATAATCAAAGTTAAAAGCGGATAAATACTGACCAAGAAAAGTGAGCCTGTAAAAATCTCCAAAATTGAGAAAATATCAATCAAAAAGATCAAACCAGTATGGTTCAAAATCGCCAGCATCACAAAAACCACGCAACGCACTGCCAAGGTAATCGTCATAAAGTGCTTCAGGCGTGACATTCGCACAAATTTGCTGATCAACAAAGCCCCCACAGCACTCACGATCGTACCAATACTAATAATATTGCTGACATCATCCGCTATAAAACCATTATCCTGTAGCCAGAGTTGGCGGAAGTTTTCCCATAATCCGACCGATATACTAAAGAATGCCAGCATAATCAAAATCCGTCGTTCCAAACGACGAGTTTTGGAAAGCTTAGGCGGCTTTTTTAAGCGATTTGGTAGGCGATCCTCCCAGAACTCCACAACCGGACTCTGCCAGAGTTCCAACCTTGGAAAAAATCGAGCCTTTTTCTTCTGAGTTGGCTTAGCAGGATATGCAGAGGAACTCGGAGTAATAGCTTGAAAGGCTTTCGGCTTAGTAGGCGCTGGCTTTTTTGATAACAACTTCAAACCTCGCCGAGGTTTGACAGAAGCCTTTACGTCCTTTCCTGCCGAAGATTTTCGTGCCAAAACAGAGCCTCGCGTTGGTCTTGATGGCGTACTTTTTGATGTAACTTTATTGGATTTTTTGACACTCCCAACCATTCTTCTAATTATACCATAAACATTTCCCACAACACAAGCCAAAACTCCAAAAAACTTTCGCTCCTAGTGAAATCCTTGAAGTCTAGAAGAAGTCCCTATTCATCTAGGGAATGCTGGGTCTAACGAAGCCCCAGACCGTCTGGAGGATGCTAGATCTCATCAAGCTCCAGATGATCCAATGAATTCCCAAAAATGAAGAAACCCCCGATCGTTATGACCGGGGGCGAAATTTTTACAAGGATTCAAGCGAATCCTCTTTAGTCAGCTCAATAGCCAACCGCCTAGCTTGTTCGTCAGCAATTATGTCAGTAGCTGTCGCCTGAGCACCTTTTTCTGATCTGCCAAGACGCTGGAGCGCAGTCACCAGTTTGGCGTGCACATCCTTCATGTCTTCAAACGCGCAAATCAACAGGTTACTCTCTCGTATCCCCTCCTCAGTATACGGCACTGTGATCGCTACTGATCCAAGATGCATGTGCATAGCATCATACTTCAGTGACACACCAAAGCCCAAAGCATGAGCTCGTTTCTTGAGGGTCAAGGCTTGGTATAGCCTGACCAACTCTAGCTCATTACCCCATTCTTTGCGCGGAGCATTAATCACGATACGCTTTTTCGTCGTGAAAATCCGCTCCCGCAAACGACTGAGGTGATTGCCCATCTGCCACTGATTCATGCCCTTGAGAGACTTAGAAAAGACTGCTGTCTGCTCCTCATCTTCTACGATTACTCTTACTTGCTCCCCCATCTCCTTAAGGTGAGCCAACTCTGCACGTGCCACCTCAATATCTGCTCGGATTTTTGCTCGCATTGCTGCCATTTACATTCCCCACTTTCCTTTGGCAACAGATATGGTTAATTGCTTACTTTTGCAACCTAAACTACTAGGTGATCTGCTTTCACCTCCTTATCTTCCTATTATAGCACACTTTTGCATAAGAATCAATAGTTCAATATTGCTAAATGCACTCAAATAGCCTTTAAGCATTGACTTTTTGATGTTTTTGTGCTACAATGGTAGTAGGGGGATAAATAAATTGTACCTTAAGATCAGAGAGAGGGAGTTGAACAACTATGATGTCATATACAGATTATGACTTATGTGACTATCGAGACAGTGACTATGAGCTCTTAGCCTACCTAGAACAATGGGAACGAGCTCAGCCAAAGCCGCCAGCAACGTCCGAACAGATTACAGTCAGTACGACGCGCGATCTGATGCGGGCTACCAAGAACAGCGAGCGACAGGAATTCAAGAATATTCTGGCCGAAATGCAAGAAACTGCCAATCTGGTCGCCGCTATGACAGCAAGTGGTCCCGGCGACACGGTGCTCGATGAAATGGTAACTGAACATCAATATCCACGCTCCAAGAAGATTAGTTGGATTCATGCCTGCAAGTATGACCTGCTAAATTTCTATTGCGTGCGATGCGTTCAGTTGAAGAAGATCCTTAGTCCGAGCGATATTGACCAAGATGATCTTTTGCCGAGCTGGAAGCTTTTCAATCTCCGCGGCATTAGTACGGCTAGTGCGCTACTTTCCTACGCAATGGACACAGCGGATGCTCATAACCATATTGCTTTTCTAGAACTCATGTCGATCTATCAAGAAGACCTGTTCATACAGCAGATTCTGGATAGAAAGCAGGGCGATATAGACGAGCTGGTCTACGAGTATAAAATCCTTATATCTACCACTCAGTCTAATACCCCGCCCGCCAGCAAGACATCTAGACAAGCACCCGAGCCTACCATCAGCAAACCAGATTTCAATACTAAGGCCGAAGCGGTCTCACCAAAGTCACCAAGGTCGACAGCACCGAGGTCTGGCAATAACGCCGAAACGCGTAAGTCAGAGCCGCCAAGGTCAAACCCTAGCGCTACAGCGTACTCGCCAGAGCCACCAGTGCTCAGGGAGCTTTGTAATATCGTGAACAAGGCCATAAGAAGCATCGTGGCGTTTTTCTCACCGTAGCTCTCTGATGAAAATATCCCCGCCCATTGGCGGGGATTTTTCTTAGTTACTCTAAAATCGCTTTGATACGACGTACACCGGCACTAGAAGATTCTTCTTTCTGGATCTTAAAGCGACCAAGCTCGCCAGTCCTAGTCACATGTGGACCGCCACAAATCTCGACTGACACTGGTTCATTGTCCTCAATACCGATCGTATAAACCGTCACCCGATCCGGATAACGATCCCGGAAGGAACCGTTAGCGTGCATTTCATCAAAAGCGTAATCTTTATCATATTCATTATAAACAACTGGCAGGTCAGCTTCAATCCACTGGTTAACGAGATCTTCAAGCCTCTTCAGCTCTTCTGGCGTAAGCTTATGATCAACGTTAAAGTCAAAACGCAAACGTTCTGGAGTAAGGTTAGAGCCTCTCTGTGAGATCTCTGGACTAATTTCCTTTTGCAAAGCCGCCAAGAGCAGATGGCAGGCAGTATGATATTTTACCGTCTGATCACTTGTATCCGACAAACCACCCTTAAACATCCCTTTGGATGCAGTCTTGCTACGCTCGCGTTGCTCATTCAACGCTGCTTCGAACTCATCTTGATATTGCTTGGATAATTCTAAACCCATCTTATAAACTTCTTCGACGCTTAGCTCCAACGGAAAACCATAAGTATCCTGCAAGCGGAAAAGATCTGCGCCGGTCAAAATGCGACTTTCTTTGGCGAGCTTTTGTAATTCGCGTACACCTTTATTAATCGTCTTACGAAAAGCCGCTTCTTCCACGGTCAAAATATCCAAAACCTTAGCACGATTTGGTAAAATATCGTCAGAAAGTTCTTCATAATTCTCGGCGATGATCGGGATAATCTCAGCTAAGAATTCCTGACCAATGCCCAGATCGAGCGCTCGTAAAATCGCTCGGCGTACCAAACGACGCAAGGCATAGCCCTGAGCTTTATTTGATGGTACGAGCCCTTGCGCCGCCAGCAAATAGGCACCACGCAAATGATCAGCAATAATACGCATCTCATCGGTATTATTATCGTATTTTTTATGCGACATTTCCTCAAGCTTTTCAATAATCGGCGCCATCAAAGAAATCTTGAAGACATCAAAGCTGCCAATCGCTGCTGCCGCTAAGCGTTCCAAGCCACCACCAAAGTCAACATTTTTCTTCTCTAGCTCACTAAACGTACCATCTTCATTACGCTTATACTGCATAAAAACTTGATTGCCAATTTCCATGAATCGTGCGCCATCGCTAGCTGGGTGACTCTTGCCATATTTTTCGACATCCTGCTTATCTTCACCAAAATCATAGAAGACCTCCGAATCAGGACCACACGGATCACCAAGCGGGGTAGTTTCAATCCCACCGCCACGACTCCACCAGTTTTCCTTATCATTGTAGAAGAAAATGCGTTCACCTGGTTTAATACCACGCTTATCCCCCTCCTCAGCAGAACCAATATCGGCAATCTTAGCGTCAATACCAGCCTTTTTGAAGACTCTTTGCCAGATTTCCGCGGCTTCAGTATCTTTTGGAATGCCATATTTCTCGTTACCGATAAAACAAGTGACGAAAATTTTCTCTGGATCCAGCCCAATCTCTTTGGTCAAAAATTCAAAATAATTCGTAATCTGCTCCTCTTTGAAATAATCACCAAGCGACCAGTTTCCCAGCATCTCAAACACTGTGGTATGGCGCGGATCACCTACGTCTTCAATATCCTGAAGTCGCATAGACGGCTGAGAGTCCGCTAAACGCACGTCCTCTGGATGTGGCTGACCTAATAGATACGGCAAAAGTGGTTGCATGCCCGAACCAGTAAAGAGAGTAGTCGGATCATTCTCAAGCACAAGTGGGGCTGGTGGAATTACTTTATGACCATGTTTAACCTGAAAATCCAGGAATTTTTTGCGAATTTCGTTTGCATTCATAAAATAAATCCTTTTAATTAATAGTAATTACTTCGGCCAACTTAAAGCATCCGTATATACCACTTTGACATTTACTAACTTTATTTTAACATATATAGCCACAAAAGAAAAGCCCTGCAAAAGTCTATGGAAAAGGCACTCCCGAAGAAGTGCCTAGATTTTGCCTTATACCAGGCGGTTGCCAAATGTGCCTAACCCACCGTATTCAGGGCTCTGCACGGATTGTTCGTCCCAAATCGGTCTACATTCATACTGATTACCCTGCCAGTACCAATAGTCCACGACATCTTGCAGCGCCCCTCCCAGTGTATCGACAGTTACGCCATTAGGCGCAATGTAAACAATCGGGAGCGCAGGGCCAAGATCATCCGGCGTTACGGCATATAAATACGCCGTCGCCATCACGATCGTATGACCTTGCCAAGCTTCTGGTGCTTTCCAATCATCGACGATCATTAAGAGCGTTTCTTGCGTGTCGTCACGTGGCAGAGAAGAGATTTCCCATCTCGACTCCCCGCTAGCGTCACGTACAAGGCTGGCATACTGCCATACCCCTACGCTGCCATCCTGTGCTACCATGCCGATCGCATGGTCAAAGGATTCCAGCGGACCTTGGCTAGGGCCAATATCCTTCTGCACCGAAGTGGATACTAAGGCACAGTCTTGCAGGACATCATCATAACCAAAACCACCAAACGCTTCCCGCCACTCTTCGACGGCCCCCAAATAGGTGATCTGGTCTTTTTGCCAAGGCAATTCGTTCTCGCCGGTCTCGGTACTCCCTGCTTCGGTGGCCGTTTGGTTGCTCAAAGAGAACAATGCGGCAACCACGATCGTCATCAATCCAATGACCACGATCCACCAATACTTCCAGAACCACTGCTGAGTCTGACCTTGCGCGTTGTTTTGCTCGCGATTTGACATGTTTTTACCCCCATTTTCATTTGGCTTTAAGGTACGTTGAGCTATACGCTCAACGCCTATTATAACACTCTTTTCTAGATTGAGCTATGATGAAACATCATTTGTCTTGCCATGCTAGAACTTTAAGCTTTTATTCAGCTATAATTCCCCCACCCAGGCACACTCCTCCGCTATATAATACCGCTGATTGACCGGCAGCAGGCTTCTTGATTTCTTCGTCGAAAACTAAAGTATCATTCTCTAGCTGAGCCTTAAGCAGTGGCGCACGATGTCGCAATCTAACGGTTAATTCTCCCTGCTTCAGCAAACTTTCACTGCCAGCCCTCCAGCACATATCCTCGAGTTTCAACTGTTTTTTCCAGAGGTCTTCATGATTCAAATTTTTCGAAACGTAGACAAGGTTTTGTGCTAAATCTTTGCCCACCACATAGTATGGCAATCCTCCCCCCAAAGCCAGACCATGACGTTGCCCAATTGTATAAAAGATTACACCATCATGATAGCCTAGAACTTTTTCAGTTTCTGCTTCGCGAATTTCCCCCGGTCGCGCGTCTAAGTACTCTCGCAAAAAATCCTTCATGCCCACTTCACCTACAAAACAAACCCCCATAGATTCTTTCTTGCGAGCGACGTCTAAACCTTTTTCCGCTGCTAAATCTTTGACCTCTGGCTTAGTCATGTTTCCTACTGGAAACAAGGTTTTTGCAGTCGCCATATCGCTCATACGATAGAGAAAATAAGTCTGGTCTTTATTCTCATCCACTGCACGGCAAAGATAAATATTATTATCTGGCAAGTTTAGCTCGCTGCCACTCGATACTCGAGCATAATGCCCAGTCGCTATATAATCTGCCCCGCGTTGCATTGCCCGATCATAAAATTGCTTAAACTTGATCAACTCATTGCAAATCACATCTGGATTAGGTGTGCGTCCACGTTGAAATTCGGCCAGCATGTAATCCACTACTTTTTGTTTATACTCAGACTCAAAATCCCACACTTCAAAATCCAAATCCAGTTGCACCGCTACACGCTTCGCATCAGCAAGATCTTCCGACCATGGACACTTCATGCCTGGCAAATCTTTTGACCAATTTTTCATATAAACGCCTGTTACATCATAGCCTTGCTCTTTAAGCAAAACCGCCGAGACCGACGAGTCCACTCCTCCAGACATGCCCAAAAATACTCTAGACATGGTGACCTCTTTCATGGATACGACAGTACTCTCGCTCCACCTCTTCGCGAATTATACTAGCAGCCTCAGTCACATTCTCGATAGTATTGGCACTACCCAAAGAGATCCTTAACGATCCTGCAATCTCCACGTCCGACAAACCGATCGCAGCTAAGACGTGCGATTTGTTGCCTTTATTCGCCGCGCAAGCTGCACCAGTTGACACTAAAACTCCATGTTGCTCCAAACGATAGATCAAACGCTCCGCATCAACTCCCGGAAAGCAAACTGGTACAAAACTCGCCAGCTGATGCTTCGGATGACCCAAGAAAATTGGAGTTGGCATCACAAAATCAGTTGTACTGTTCATATCCTTACCAATCTTTTCCAGCTCTTGACGCAAAATTCTACTCATAACCTGATATTTTTTGCGACTGCCCGCCAGATGCGCCTTGGCTTCTTGCGCCGCCGTAGCAAAGCCTACAACGCCAGCGACATTCTCCGTACCACTACGCAAGCCTCGCTCCTGCCCGCCACCGACGCTGATTGGTCGCAGCTTCACACCATGTGCAACGTACAAAGCACCGACACCTTTTGGGCCGCCACATTTGGCCGCATTAATAGTCAGCAGGTCCACACCTAAGCGCGCTACGTTCAAATCCAATAGATTCAGAGCCTGCGAAGCATCCGAATGCAAATAGAGTGGAGTATTGTTATTATTGCGTAATCTCTCCTGGCGAACCCGACGAATCACCTCGGCGATCTCGACAAGTGGCTGAATCGTACCAAGCTCATTATTCGCTAGGGAAATCGACACTAACTCTACCTCATCAGACAATTTATCTCTCAGATCGTCAATCAATATCAAACCATTTTTATCTACTTTCACAAGCTCATATGAGCACTGTTTAGCTACCTCAAGAACAGCTGCGTGTTCGGTTTCTAGAACTAGTACTTTACCCTGGCAAACTGTAAATGCTAAATTAATCGATTCGGTCGCTCCAGCTGTGATTACTAGATCTACTCCTTTGGCACCGATTACGTGCGCTAGATCATCTTTCGCTAACTCATAGACTTCTCGAACCCGCTTCGCTGGTAAATACGGTGCCGATGGATTAAAAAACTCCTCCGCAAAATACGGCGTCATCACTTGTAATGCTTTCTGGCTAACTGGCGTAGCTGCAGCGTGATCAAGATATATCATACTCCCTATTATAACATAGCTTTAAGAATAAAGCAACAACAGCGTACCGCCATAAGATCAGGTAGGCTTTGCTGGCTGAATACCATGCGGAGTGAAAAATAATGAGATATACCGATGTAAAGCTGGGTTGAATCTTACTGACAATAAACCTTATCACCCACCCGGTTGCAGTCGCCACTCTTATCGTCATAATGCTCCTCATAGCCAGTTCTGATCAGCTCGTACAGCTTCAGAAAACTTTGATACATTGGCGCAGTGTCTGGAACAGTCATTGGCGCAATCTGCGTAATATCTGGACGATGATCCTGAACCCAATTTTGCAACTCAGTAAGCTGAGTAGCTAGCTCGGCTCGCATATTCTCCTTATTTGGATCGGTATAGCTGACATCTTGATAAGCTTTATATGCCCGTACATAGTCCAATTGCTTTTGCAACCATTCCTCACCATACTTTTGTAAGGCTTCGTTATTGGAAGTCCTCAGGATATCGGCGGCCTGTTGAAATTCTATCTCTGGGCTAGTATCTAGACTCAAACGATCGACCGCTAGGACATAATTATGCCAGACCTGATACAACGCGAGAGTTTCTGGCAAACTACTAACCTCAGGAAAAGCCGCTCCGTACAGTCCCTTGAAATCTTGGTACTGCGCCGCTATTTCAGTATTAGTTTGGACTAAACTCTTCTCACCCAATTGATAAACTTCCGCATTCACAGATGTTACCAAATCTTTACAAACCGTTATGTACTCGTCATAGCTTTGCTTCCCTACGTTAGCCGCTTGCACATACTGCATTGCATACTGACAACTTGAAGATTTATCGGCGCGTTCCAGCTTTGGTTTTAATTCTCTCGCCAAACGGTACGCTTCACCATAACCCTCAGTCATCACTGATCCAATTCCCGATACTACGATCAAACCCACTACCACTACTGCCACCACAATCACTACTGTAAATAGAATCCTGCGCAGTACTACTGGATTGATAGTAGATTTGCCTTCCGCATTTGCGACCGTCAAAGGCGCTGGTGCGACATTGCCCGTACCAATCGCCTGATTCATAACGGCTCCTTGCGGCTGGTTAGGAATATCGCTAGACCGAAAAACGATCGGCTGCGGCGACACTTTAGCGTTGCTAGCCTGTTCTGCCAAGGTCGGAGCTGGCGGTAGCGATACTCGCGGCAACTTCGGTGCATTCTCTGGCGTAATAGAAGTCTGAGCTTGAGATATATTAGCACTGCCCGGTGCACCATTAACAGTATAGCCCTGCGCAATCAGCCCGACATCACCTTGAACTAGTAATAAAATCCCGTCAATAATCCCCCATGCGATGTCCGCCACTAGAGTCAGCCACCCCAAAACTCGTAGCACGATCGCAATACTATTAAGTGCCTGTTGCAACTGAAACTGACCGAGCGATGGCGTAATCGCCTGGATAATAACCGGTAACACTACCAAGACCACTCCCACAATCAGCAAAAGCAAATGTCGCTTGGCTTTTTTAGAGTTACCAAGATACCATTCATGCACTCCAAAGCCCCCCAGCAAGATCCCTAGCACTCCGGCCGTAAGGGATGATTTTGGACTACCAAGATTACCACTCTGATACATTAATTTTAGTATAACATAGGCCAAAATCCAAAACAATAGACGATAAAAAACCGCCCCTAGAGGGGCGGTGCGGGGATTAAAGAGATGCGGGAATCAAATTTACCATGCGTGGATTACCGACGTTACCAGTCGCCTTCGATCGAAGGACGCTCCGCCTGGCGGATTCTTTCGTCACTCTCGACCTTTGCCTGAGTTTCCTTAGCGGCTTTCTTTTCTGCCTCTTCAAAAACATCATGCGTAGAAGCAATTCTTTTGACAAGGCTCCACGCTACGAGCACAAAGGCTACAAACGACACTAGCGCCCAGACAGGGTGCCCCCCGAACCAATTAGCCAGCCAAACGACCAGCAGAACTGGCGCCAACACCAAATCAAGCCGCGTATAATGGTAGAAGCCTTTGCGACCGCTTTTGACATTTTCTACGTAGTATTTAGTCACTAAATCCTCGTAGAACTTGCTGTAGGCGGCCATATCGCCTTCCAAGTGGCGTCGGTGCTGAAAACGGTTCCATACCTTAGCGAAAAGCTTAATCCTTTTCCTTTCGATATCAAACACATCTCATTCCTCCTCTCAATGTACTATGACCTGCTTCTTTACTTATATCGTCAAAAAGCTAGTCACACCACCATTGTAGCACACTTTACTCAAAAAGTCAATAGTTATAAGCGTTTTGTATACAGAAAGCAAGAAAATCCCTTAGCATCTGAGGGATTTTGCTCTATTTGACGGTAATTTTAAGCTGTTTTAACAAGATTCTGCGGATTACTATAGAGGTGCTTCTTGACTACATAGAGGTAAGCATGGGTGGCCTTGCGGAAATTATCCAATTCTTCCCCCTCAAGCTTCAAATAACTACCAGTAGCAACTTTCTTATATACACCAGATGTACGCACTTCATAGCGCACCGTCATCTGTCGAGCATTACGCTGACCATCATACCAATCTTCATGCCAAATCCAGATATTTTGTCTGTCATGAAAAAACTCCCGCCTATGACCCTCTGGTATTGGACCAAAGAGCATGCTACCGAGCTTCGACTCAGCGTTAATCAAATCCGTGCGAGTCATGCGAACGGCCGGTCGACCAAGTGTCACATTCGGCGCACCGAAGATTTTACGTGGATGATTAATACGCAAAGGCTTTGCATCTGAAAACACGCCACGTTCCGCCACGGTCATGTCTGGATGAATCGGCTCTGGCTTGATTTCTGCTGGAACTGCTGTTTTTAAGCTTTTCCAACGTGCAAAAGTATTACTTAAACAGACGCACGGCATCGTTCGATCTCCATTGCAATATCCATTAATTCATTATATACGTCAAAAGTTGTTGCGGCATGAGCTTCAGCTTTCGCAAAGTTTGGCGTCTCCAAGTTGAAAAAGTTGTCTCGCATTTTTTGTCGTTTGCTCCACTAGGTTAACTTCTTCCACACCCAATTTCACCGCTAGATCATTCGCCACATAGCGAACATATCCTGGTTGATTCATTGTACCACGAAAAGGTACTGGAGTCAAGAACGGAGCATCGGTTTCTAACAACATTTTTTCTAATGGCGGTAAAGGTAAAGTTGAATAGGTTTCTAGGCCATTCACACCAACATAAAAGTCCCTCGCCAAAACTTCCCGTAAAACTTTTTTCGAACCAGTAAAACTATGGACTACACCTTTAAGCTTGGGAAAATTGTCCAGAATCGGCAACGCGTCTGTAAAGGCTTCCCTAATATGGAGTGATACTGGTAGCTCTAGGCTCTGCGCTAGCTGCAACATACACTCAAAAAGCTGAATCTGCTTTTTATGTGTCGCGGAATCATAATGATAGTCCAAGCCAATCTCACCGATTGCCACTAGACCGTCTAAACAACCTTGTTCCGACTCGCTTAATCCTAGCGTCACAGCTAGTCGTCGCATATCACGATTCTGACCTTGACACCGTATCTCCTGAATGACATCCATCATCTTGACCATATCATCAGTATATTTCTCTGCACCCTCTGGATGAATGCCGTACGTCCAGAAAACGCCATCGTGCTCCCGCGCGAACGCTTGCGCCTTCGCCGAGTCAGCAGGGTCGGTACCAATAACTATCAGTTGCCGTACATTGTTTGAAACCGCCTCTTGCAAACACGCTTGCGCCGCCGTAGACGAATACCATTCCTCATCATGCAAATGACAATGCGAGTCAATCAAATAGTTATACATAGCCAAATTATAACATGGTTTTGCATATATTACGAAACTTCTTGTCTTTTCTCAAGTCCTGTTATACACTAAGGTTATAAAGCTCAAATCATAATCAAGAATTTTCATCAGCCAAGATGTAATGCTTTTTTGAAACGTCAAGATAGCACCATGAGTATATCAAGTTTCGATTAAGCATCGTCCTTGGTTATGGTTTGAGCGCCACTCGTGGTGCTATTTTATTGCCCGACGATTGGTTTATTAACCCAAAAGGAGGGCAACATGCTCAAAATACATAAATATAAAACTCATCTCAATATACTAATGATCTGGTTACTAATGATATTAGTATTAGTGTTAGTGGTCTATAGTATCAATATACTTACTTCATTCCCAACCTATGCGGCTAGCTCAACTAGCAAAACCCTCTCCGACATCTCCACTATGCAAGAAATGACTCAGACTATCTGCGCTAAATCTAAAGTAGGAGATACTAATACTTTGACCGATACACGTGACGGTGAAACTTACACCGTTCGTAAACATGAAGACGGTAACTGTTGGATGACGCAGAATTTGAGGCTAGTCGCTCCAGAAGGTGGAAAAGTACTGACACCAAAGGACTCCGACATAGAAGAGGAGCATGTCATGCCGCAAACCTTAACGAGTCTGCAACCTGGAGATTTTACATACGAGCATACCGATAGAGAAGAGTCATACTATAAAGAAGACACTCTTAGCACTTTTGGTGCCTACTATTCGTTCAATACGGCTACTGCTGGACATGGTAGCATCGATATGCTGGTCGCAGATAAAACCGTTACGACCAGTATTTGTCCTAAAGGATGGAAGCTCCCAAGTAGCGCTAACAATACGTCATATGCCAATCTCATGAAAGTCAGCGGTATCCTTAGTAATCAGGACGGAGTAAACAAAGTGCTTGCTGCACCATATAACTTTATGCTTTCTGGAAGTGCTTATGCAGGCGTATTGCATGACCAAAGTGAGAGTGGCTTTTATTTTACCAACACGATCTACGACAATCCCGATATATATGTGTTGTATCTGAGCAGAGAATTTGGAATAGTACACCCGACTGCCACACAGTATATGGCTGGATTTGCGGGGCGCTCCATCCGCTGCGTTGCCCTGGGTGGCATTGCTACTGATAGCAATCTATCAGTAGAAGTATATCCTGCACTAATGATCGATGCAGTAAGTAATTTGCATCAAATTATAGATAGTAGTATGGTTAATACTGGTACTATATCTACTACGATTACGGCTAATACTAACTATCAAGTATTACTAAGTAGCAATGATTCTACCATGAGAAATCCTAAGCTTGATAGTGCTGATGATCGTACTATTCCAACTATCAGTGCTACTACTCCAACCATCCTAACTCCCGGCACTAGTGCTTGGGGTATAGCTACTGGTAGTCCTGATGGTAGTAGTGGGAATAGTACCTATGTAGGTATTACTACTACTCCCCAAAGTTACTACAATACTACTAGTCTTGGTGCATATCCCTCTCAAACTATTCATACTTATGGTATAGGCGTAACTATCAGCCCATTACTACCATCAGGCATCTACTCTACTAGTATTACAGTGACGGCGGTGGGAGTGTAGGAAAGTAAGGCTCCCTACAACTTCCCTTATGCCGGGTATGTCAACAATAGCTCCCTTAACGATGCTGGCTCTCAGGGTGATTATTGGTCGCGTACTGCCAGCTCTTCCAACAGCGCTCGTTACCTTTGGTTCAATAGTTCTAGTGTTCTCCCAAGCTATAATGACATCCGTTTCTATGGCTTCTCCATACGCTGCGTCGCTACTACCTAAATAGTATATGGGTTAAGGGTGGTGAGGAGGGTTGGTCTTGCTTAATCTTGTTAGCCCAAGTATAATCGAACTATATGGAATCATCAAAATGAAAACTCGAGATGCGCTAAAAATCAGCACCAGAACCATCAGAGCTCACCTGAAGCGTAACTTGATAACCATAGCCGTCATGGGGATGATTTTCGGGCTAATCTTTACCGTTCAACTAGGCCTGACTGGTCTGCAGAATTCTTATATTAAGCGAGCCAGTGACTCCACGAATGGCCAGGTAATCATTACCGCCGCCAACAATGCGGAGGGTATGATTATCAACGATACTAAGCCCCAGCTTAGTCGCGACAATATGATTAAGGATATTGAAGCACATGGCGGAAAAGTACTGGGAGATGCTAAAAAGTTTGGGATGTTTGAGAGTATCATCTTGCCAGTCGAGTTTGTTCAGGGTATGATTGAAGCGGATTTAAACAAAGCGCCAGCCGATGCGGCACCTATCCTCGTCACGGCTTTTTTGGGCGAGCAACTCTTGAACAAGGACTTTCCGACCAAATATACTAGCGCGATTAGCAAACAAAAAGATTACGAAAGCTATCGTCGTGAGCTAATCGGCAAAACTTTTATCGACTCTTACGGCGCTAAGTACTATGTAGCTGGTCTTGCGAGTGACAACTTTCACGTCAATAATCTATCTTTCGAGCAACTGGAGAATAAAAACAGTAATCTTCTCAATCCGCTCCTAGAAATCATTCCAACTCCAGAAGGACGACCGATCGTGATTGATAATGGCAAAAGTCAACTCTGGCAAGAAGGCACCACTACCCCAGAAACTTTTCCGACACCACCTGCTGAACCTGCCGAAGATCTGACGGCCTACGACCAAGCCATTCTAAAAGAGATATCGGATACATCTGGCGATACCGTCATTGCGGTCTTTGATAATAACGAACAAGCCTACGAATATCTCAAACATAGTAAAGGCTCGTTTACAAATATTGGCCTCCCCGGAAGAGAATATTTTGTTAATGTAGTCGCAGGCATGTCACCAGAAGTGACTTATATCTTCAATGTCATCAATACGACAGTTAGCATTGCCTCCGTCATACTAGGAATCATTGCAGTAATCGTAGTGATATTCACTAGTATTCGCCTGATCGACCAAGATCAGCAGAATATTGCCCTGTACTATAGTCTCGGTGCAACTTCTGGACAAGTCCGAACTATCTATTTATGCTACTTCCTTGAACTGATAATAGGGTCATTTCTCTTCGCTTTCACCCTGGCAAGCGCAATCGTTTTATTATTCAACGTTATAGACCAAAATCTGCTCGGTATTCAAGCAATGCTAGGCTTTAACCAGGCAACTTATGAGTCAGTTTGGTGGTATGGAGTCAATCCTACCACTCTGCTGATATTTGGTGTCATGCTAATGATGGCACCACTATGTATTCTAGTGAACCGCAAAAAACTCTTGTCCTAAGCTTTATTCTCACGCTTGCGCTTCACTGGGTCAAGTTGACGTTTGCGTAGACGCAAGCTCTTTGGTGTTACTTCTAGAAGTTCATCATCCAGCAAGAAATCAATACATTGCTCCAAAGAATACTGAGTATGCGGAGTGAGCTGGATCGCACCATCCGAAGCGTGCGTACGCATATTGGTAAGCTGTTTTTCTTTACAGATATTAATATCAAGATCATCTTTCTTATTGCTAAGGCCAACGATCATACCCTGATAAACTGGCACACTTGGTGGAATGAACAGAATTCCTCGTGCTTGAGCAGCATCCAGAGCATAAGCGGTACTAGTTCCCGCCTCGAAAGCGATCAAGGCACCATTACGTTCAGGCTTGTAGCGACCTTCGACTGGGCGATATCCAGATGGCAAGGACGACATAATCGCCGTACCTTTTGTCGCGGTCAAGAGATTATTCCTCAAACCAATTAAAGCAGCCGTCGTAATCCGATAAGTAAACCTAGTACTACCTGCACTAGTTAGTTCTTGTGTAACCAACTCAGCCCGGCGGATACCCAATTCCTGAGAAACTGCACCAACAAACTCTGGCTCTACCTCGATAGCCAGCTCCTCAACTGGCTCTTGTTTTTTGCCATCAATTTCCTTATATACTACCTCGGGACGACCAGTTTCTAGCTCATAACCTTCGCGACGCATTGTTTCGATCAAGACTGACAGATGTAGTTCGCCACGACCAGACACCTTATAGCCCAAGCCATCAGGAACGATCTTTAGCGCAATGTTAGTTTCTAATTCGCGTTCTAAACGCTCGGCAATCTGACGAGAAGTCGTGAACTCACCTTCCTGACCTTTCAACGGCGAAGTATTCGGTCCGATATAGATACTCAGTGTTGGTGCTTCCAGTTCAATAGTTGGCAATGCCTCTGGCTCGCTACCATCTGCGCCAAGCGTAGCAATAGTGTCACCGATACTCGCCTGTTGTACGCCAGACACAGCAATAATATCACCTGCCTCAGCTTCTGGCACCTCTTCACGACTCAAGCCTTTGTAAGCAAAGATGTTTTCTACCTTAGCGCTACTAGTTTTTAGCTCGCCAGTTTCCGGATCAGCATGGAGAACTTTGACATTCTCGCCTTTCTTCAGCTTGCCACGGAAAATTTTCCCAATTGCATATTTACCTAAATAATTATCCGCCGCCAAGGCTGCCACTAAAAGCTGCGCACCACGGCTAGCATTCTCGTCAATCTTTGGTGCTGGAATATCATTAATAATCGCATCAAAAATCACGTGCAAATCATCATCTAAATCGGTAGTCTTACCGGCCTTACCATCACGTGCCACTGCATAATAAATTGGATAATTGAGCTGGCTTTCATCGCTAGCAAGCTCCAAGAATAAATCCGCAATTTCACTTTCGACTTCTTCAATACGCGCACCAGGTTTGTCAATCTTATTGATCACGACAACCGGCTTCAGATGTAAAGAGAGCGCTTTTTGCAAGACGAACTTCGTCTGAGGCATTGGACCTTCCTGCGCATCAACGATCAGAAAAACGCCATCCGCCATATTTAGCGTACGTTCTACCTCACCAGAGAAATCTGCGTGACCCGGCGTATCAATAATATTGATTTTGTAGCCGTTATAATAAACTGAGGTTTGTTTTGCAGTAATCGTAATTCCCCGTTCATGCTCCTGATCCATAGAATCCATGATCAAAGTTTGTGACATTTCTGCTTGATTGTCGCGAAAAGTATGTGACTGCTTCAAAAGACCGTCCACCAGCGTAGTTTTACCATGGTCAACGTGAGCAATAATTGCGACATTACGAATATTCTCTACCATATCTTTCTATTATAGCACACTTTGCTCAAAAAAGCAAGGATTTTTCTGCAAAATCCTTGCTTTCCTTACTTTAACCTTAAGATAATCTTAAAATTTACCCAAAACCACCTAAGCAACTTCGGCTTTATTGTCATGCTTCTTCTTGACCTTTAGGATAATCCAAACGATCAAGACCACGATCAATGTTAACACTAAGATCGTTAGCCAAATCGGGCAGATAAGGACAATACGGCTCTCGCTGTAGTCTTGATCAAGGAAAGAAATTTCCTGAGTCACCCTAAACAAACCTAGGTGTGGAGCACCTTGCCACGTCAAGACACCGGTACGCGTGGTGCCTGGAAGAACCGCCAAAGTACTATAGCCCATTGGCCGACCATCTTCGGCTAAGGTATTCTCATCCACAATTACTTCATTAGTAAAGAAGTTGGTTACTTTCATCTTCTGGGTAACTTTAAAGTCCACGTTACCAGTATTCTGAACGGTTTGTGAAACGGAAAAATCACGGTTAAACATGAAGCCTGGCAAAGAATAATCTAACAATTTACCCTCGGTATGCATTTCCTCACCGTTGATATGTCCATAAATAATCGCTGCAAGCTGAGTATTAACTTTCATGGCACCCTGCTCTTCAACACCACTATCGCTTGAAAGCAAAATAGCTGCATACTGACCACCACCAGCCACACCCTCTGGGACGTCAATTGTGAAGTTGACCTTGACGTTACCACCTGGTTCAATATGATACTTATCCTTTTCCAGCTTAATCCAGTTATACAGACGAGTGTAGGAGCTCTCGTTGACAAAATCCGGCTCATAATCACTATTTACCTGAAAAGGCGATGTAGTGGCCTTAATATCAAAAGGCAAACGACCGACGTTAGATACAGTAACACTACCGCTGAAAGTCTCACCTGGATTGAGATCGACATCCAACGATGATGGGCGTATTGATACTACAATATCACCACTCTCCAGCGCAGAAACCGTCGGCACTGGCAACATTGCTGCCGACAAAAAACTTAAACTTAATAAACTAATTAGTGCTAAATAAATCCTTTTCATTTCCTATATATTAGCTGCTGTTACGGTTACGTCGGTGGAATAAGTACCAGCTGATAGGCTAGAAGTAATCGAGATCCCGACCGTAAAGTCAGTCACGATACTTTCAGCACCAGTACCTGCCGCTGCACGATAAAAGACGACCGGACTTGTCGTGATAGCGGTATAACCAGCCTCATTGGAAGTATTATCATTATTATTGGCACCTCCCTTCTTCTTGATTCCCCAGGCATCGGTGCCAGCCACAACTGTGGCGGATGCCGGGATAGACTCGTAGGAGTTATCAGGATCTTTCAAATCAGCATGTTCTTTTGCATTTAGGGAGATCGTGTACGGACTATTTGACTTAACGGTCGCAATAATCCTCCCATCCTCGCTAATACTGCCAGCATTGATATTCTGCGTCACGCCCGTAGCTTCGACTGTCAGGCTCGTTGCAATATTAACCGTTACACTGGTATCGGCGGTTTTGGTTTCGGCGTACGTCACCATCGGGATCATTGCCGCAAAACCAGCAATGACTCCACCAAGCAACATTGCGCTTTTAGCTTTAATCTTCACTTTTGTTTTTCTCCTTTTTTATTTGATGCGTACCTTCCATGCCTTAATTATAACAAATATTTAGACGTACGCAACATTGTTTTTACCTTAGAATACCTGCGGTTGTTTGCGTTTGTGGCGTTTAGCTGCTAAGATAATCCAAATAATCAAGAGAATAATCAGTCCAACTATTCCCAAGATCAACCATAGCGGGCAAAAAATCACCAGCTGTTCATCACTAATCTCTTCATCAAGAAACATGATCGTTTGTTTTACTCTAAAAATCCCTAGCTTCGGAGCACCATCCCACGTCAAGGTATGGCTACGCGAAGTCCCTGGTAAAACCATTGTACTCTCGGAGCCAACAATTATACCTTCAGAATTTTTCGTAGTCGGAGTGATAACCTCTTCGCCCGTAAAGAAGTTTGTAATCGTCATAGCATGATAGACCTGAAAATCCACATTGCCAGTATTGTAAGTTGTTTCGGAAATCTGTAGTGGCTTGTCCATAATGAAGAATGGGATCTTTTGCTCGACGATCTCACCCTCCGGCTTCATCGCTTCTCCGCTGACACGACCGTTCAGGATCGCCGCCACCTGCGAAGTTAATTGCAAAGGCGAGCTAGCATTGGCACTGTCATTTGAAGTAATCATAATAGCAGCGTATTGACCTCCGCCCATAGCATCTTCAGGTACGCTTATTTTAAATTCAATCTCCACCGCAGTATCTGGCTCCAAAGTATAGCTATCCTGAGCAAATGATACCCACTCTGCTAACTTAGTATAGACATTGCTGGTCGAAAAGTTTGGTTCATAAGTTTCGCTATTCACTTGGTATGGCGCAACCGAAAGATTAAAAGCGAAAGGCAATCTTCCGCTGTTCATTACCGAGATAGTACCAGTGGTTTCATGACCTGGTTCCAGCTCGATCGTCTGAGTGGCCGGATAGACAGAAATCGAAATATCGCCATCCTCCAAAGCTAAAGTGGGCTGAGTCAGAACCATCAGCCCAAAGAATGTTGTAAATACTAATAGAAACTTTTTGATCATTGTTTACTGCGCAACCGCCGCCGTTACCGTTACCGAAGTGCGATACATACCGGTAGGAAGTGCTGAGCTCGTTGCTACGCCCACTACGAAGTTTGTCATCGTTGCAACTGGTGCTGCCGCTGGGCTAGAAAAGAAAACTTGATCCTCGATATTTATCGCTTTATAACCAGCTTGACCTGACGCCTGAATTCCCCAGCCATTTGTGCCGGCCGTTACATTATTTGTCGCAGGAATTGTATCTCCTGATTCCGAAGTTAAATCTGGCTGATTGGAACGCATCGAAATCGTATATTTCGCGTTACTCTGCACTGTCGCCGAAAGTGTACCAGTGACGATATTGACAGGAGAAGCCGTCAAAGCAATGTCGCTAGTTACATTTGATAGAGTTAAGACGTTTGGCACGGAGAGGTTGAAAGTAGTTGTACTCTTTACCCCCGCCGCCGCACCACTACCCTCAGCAGAAACAGCGTATGAGGTCAGCGACATAAAAGATGCCGCACCACCTAGCAAAACCGCTCCTGCCAAGAAAAGTTTTTTTACTGTCCTTTCCATTGATTGTGTTTCCTATTTAAGTTTCTATTATTTTTGACCTATATACATTTATCATACTAAACTCTTATGGTTTTGGCAAGAATTTTCTGCAAGTTTTTCTGTAAACAGCATAAACAAAATAACACCACTTCTGGTGTTACCTGTTAATTGGTGCGCTCGACTAGACTTGAACTAGCACAGCTTAAAATCGCCACTACCACCTCAAGGTAGCGTGTCTACCAATTCCACCACGAGCGCATGGAACTGCTCTGATTATATCAAGAAAGCTCGCATATTGCAATAGCAACTTAGCCTACAAAATACCGCAAGCCCAAGCCTGCGGTATTTCGGGTGATAGTCTCTTTACAACTATTCTTCTTCTTTTACAATGTCAGCCTCGGCAGCTTCAACCTTTTTCGGGTCGTCGCTGATGCTGTCAGATTTTTTGAAACCGGTTGGAAATGCGAGATCGAAAGCACCCTTGAGGGCATAGACGATGCCAATCGCAATTACACCAGTGTAGACTGTGTAAGTTTCACCAGCACGAGCTGAGCTATATGAGGCATAGCTAGCAAGACCACCAACTGCCGCGATGGCTGCACCAATTAATAATTCTTTGCGCGCTTACGCACAGAAGCCTTATCTTGAACTTTTTTACTCATAGCTTTATTATACCATATAATCCATTTTTGGATAGAGTAAACTTAATTTTTTCTAAGATTTTATCAGAAAGGTCTTGTCCTACTTGCCCCCCTACGAGTGGATATTTTTTAGAAAACGCATCGTAATATTATGACAATGGAGTCAAATACACACCCCAAGAGCCACCATCACTGGTGCTATACTTGCCATTGTAGCACAGATTAGTAAAATTGTCAAGCTTAAATTTTATTATCGCAAAGCTAGTAGCACCCCCAAAAGAGGTGCTACTATTATACCTAAATAATCAATCCGACGTGCGAAAATTATTTCTTCTCGGAATCTTTCTTTTTCAAAGTCAAGAAACCATTGCGTGGGTTTTCATTAACAACGCGATCTTCTGGTAAATCACATGGAGTACCCTTACCACCCTCTGCGGTCTTGGTAAAGAAATAGATAGTTTGTGGCTTGCCACCGCGCAAAGTAACTTCGGACTTGTGTAGATAATAGGTAATACCTTTACTATTGGTATGTTGATAGGCCATTAGGTTCCTCCTTAGAATTATTATATTCTTATCTTAAGCCGAATTATCAATAGCGTCAAGAGGTTTTCTTGAGAATCGACCAAAAATCTTATGTTTTATCGAAAAAGGTTATCTTTGGGAGTTATTGAGAAAATATTTGGGGAAGCTTTTAAGGGTGCTTTAGAAATTCTTGAGGAACAATAAAGCAATTTTCAAGACGCACCAAATCAAAAATCTCACTATAATAATCACAGATAAGATAATGCAGGCCAAAATCGCAAAACCTGTTGGTGTCCAAGAAAAAATCGGCGAAGCATAATTATAACGATATAACTCTGTAGACGGAACTTTGGCAGTCAGGACATTATCTGGGATATCCGACTCTGGATATTTCGCCAGTTCAGAAGTCCAGCAATCTAAATATCGCTGATCCGACCATTGCCATCCTCCTGCAATCGCTTGGGGTTGACAAATCGCCGCTACCGCCGCATAAATATTACCATTGGGATTGGTATCTACTGCCAGTTCTTCCCTCGCGGCTTCAATCGCAGCATTCGCAGCGCGCAAGTACTGATTCTCAAGATAAAATGGACCCGTACCAAAAGTTATCATTTGTATACCATTATTTTCAGTAATATTAATAACGGTATGCGAATAAGTAAAATCCCTTAGTGCCGTAAGCGCCTGTTTAAGATCTTCCTCATTGCCAACTTCATCAGCAGTCAGCACTGCATCGCGTAGCTCAACCATCTTCAAATGGTCAAATCTTAACAAGGTTGCCGTAAAAAATACCAGTGGTATTAGTATCAAAAACAATTGCCAAGTCCGTATGGCCTTAAATGATCTCCGTAAGATTCCACTGATGCGATTTGACTTTTTTCCACCCATTTCTGCATTTATTGTACCACAAATATGCTACAATAAGCTCATGAATATTTATATTTCTGGAATTTCTGGCACTGGAATGGGACCGTTGGCTCTCATGGCAAAAGAAGCAGGTATGCAAGTTTTTGGATCCGATCAGCAGCCTGGTGCTGTCACGAAAGAGCTCACTGATAACAATATCAAGATTTATCTTGGCGAACAAGATGGAGAGTTCCTTAAGGCCCGTCATAAAGATGAGGGGGTCGACTGGTTTGTTTATACCTCGGCTCTACCAGAAGACCATCCAGAGTTACTCATGGCTAAGAAGCTCAAAATCAAGCGCATTACTAAGCGCGATGAGCTGATCAGCTATCTCATTAAAAAACTCAAGCTCAAGATGATTGCAATCGCTGGCACACACGGCAAGACTACCACTACCGCTATGATTGTTTGGGCTTGTCTCAAGCTCGGAGTACCAGTTTCCTACCTCATTGGCACGACCTTACCCTTTGCGCCGGCTGGTCGCTATGATCCAAAGTCAGAATATTTTATCTACGAGGCTGATGAATACGACCGCAATTTCTTAGCTTTTCATCCATGGCTTGCCGTCATCCCAGTGGTCACTTATGATCACCCTGATATTTATCCTACTGAGCGCGCATACAAAGAAGCCTTCTGGCAATTTGAGAGTCAAAGTGAGCAGGTCATTCATGGTAACGAAATCGCTACTGACGTGACCTTGGCTGGTGAAGCTAGGCGTTATGATGCAACGCTTGCCATCGATGTAATGCAACGCATACTGCCACCATCAAAAGGCCTAGCGCGATTCACTAATGCAACTCGCAAAAAAATTGTGAAGGTGATCAACGAGTTTCCTGGTGTCGGAAGACGTTTTGAACAAGTTTCTGAGGGTTATTATTCTGATTACGCTCATCATCCCGAAGAGGTCTATGCGACCGTGCAAATCGCTCTCGAAGAAGCTGAGCGCCGAGCGCTACGCGGAGTAGTCGCGCTATACGAACCACACCAAAACACTAGACAAGCTGGCATAATTGATAACTATGCTAATGTATTTCAAGGCGTCACAAAACTATATTGGCTACCGACTTATCTTACACGCGAAGATCCAGATCTAAAAATCCTCACACCAAGTGATTTTATCAATAAGCTATCCAACAAAAAAATTGCCGAATCAGCCGAGCTTAATGAAGAGCTATCTCACAACTTGGCTAAATGGCACGACAAAGGCTATTTGATTTTACTTATGACGGCTGGTCCAGCTGATTTGTGGTTACGCAAACTCGTATACGGCCCAAACCAAGAATCTGCCGCCACTCAATACCTCCATGCACCGCGCACTGCTGGTGAAAACAGTCACAATGAATAGGGCTTACTTATTTATTTATATTATCTTCCCTAGCCTCAAATCTGATGCCGAGCGACACGTCCGACAAAGGTCCTGGCGCATAAGGATCCGCCAAGGCTTGAATACGATTATTAACAACTTGCAATTCCCTTAAATACTCCTCTAGCTCGTTCTCCGTCAAAACACCAGTATCATTGAAAGTATAGCTACTATTGCTAGCTTGAGAGTTTTCATCAGCCTCCTCCTCATCAGGCAAATACCCAGGTCGTGAGCGATCGAGATAAATATCCCCTGAACTACGATAGATCCACAGACTTACGCTCGTTGTAAACACCGTCAATATCAACGCGCCAATACCCAGCAACGTCAAATTTCTATTCCCATTAACTTCTGGATTCATAATGTGTTCCGCAGCTCCTCGACAGTCTGATATTGTTCGTTCGCAAGATCAGCTAGCTGCTTAGTTACCGAGCGTAATTCCTCGCGCTTGTTGCGTG
This sequence comes from Candidatus Saccharimonadota bacterium, assembly GCA_003979185.1. GTDB lineage: Bacteria > Patescibacteriota > Saccharimonadia > Saccharimonadales > Saccharimonadaceae > Nanosyncoccus. The sequence goes on from RYWJ01000003.1 coordinate 62,823, forward strand.
CTGAAATCAACTTATTATAAAAATCTTCTGGCGCGCGCGTGCAATCGGTCGCAATCAAATTCTCTAGCTCTCGCATATAATCTACATAGCTATCACGAAAAATTGCCTGCGCTGAACTAAAATCATTCTGAATCCGGAATAAATCCGTCGAGGTGAGATTATTACGCACCATGCGCACGTTTAGCGGCGTAATAAAGCGCGTCGATATAGTTTCATAGGCCGATCCCAAATAAGCTCGCGTACGCGAATCTGCTCTTTGTAGCTGTTGCAAAGACTGCTTAATATTACTGCAGTTCTGGACAATTGCATCATTTTGCTCTGCGCTAAGAGCATTGACAGGCCAAGTCAACACGCCAACCAAAATCAAAGCCAGCACAGCAAAACAACCAAAGCTAATCTGCTTTATATAGGCCATTATGTTTCTTTCCGTCGTATATTAAAGTTGGTATGCCTTTAGCATGAATCTTATCCTCGACCATCGTTTTCACTTCTTGCATAATCTGCACCACCTCTTCACTATGCGCGACCTCGATCAACTTCTCGAGTTCCTTTTTATCCATACCAAATTCCGCCAACCAAGCTTGCAATATATGCTCTGCCTCCTCGCTAGAACTTTGCATTAAAACTGATTGATAAATCACGCCTTTATCATTTACTCCAGTGAAGAGGCGATCTAGAATCTTACCGGCATAGTCAGTATCAAGCATGTCAGCCGCATGCATATATTTAGCAATCAGATCAGAGTTATTAAACTTATAGCTACCATCCGGCAATTGAATTGCGTAAACCATCAAAACGGTATTATATTTATCGAAAAATCCCGAACTCTTCTGGTTACGATAGCTCTGTAGACAAACTGAGCAACCTGGATCAAAAATATCCATCGCTAGCTCATTGCCATCTTGATATTTGTTCACAAAGCTATACGGTTCAACCAGATAATCTTCTACTTTCCAGTCATGAAAGCGATCCGGAATATTTGCAAAAATCTCGCCCCATTCTGAAAACCATCGCCCCGTCCATTCGATAGGGTTCTGAGGCTCCGTCGCATCAATACCACAAACTTCTGCGCCTAAAGCACAGCTGGCTGGCTGAGAGACATTGCAGGTACCAAAGACCCAAAGCGCCAGAATCGCCTTAACCGCTTCAACCAAAGACCAAATCGTTAAAACTACAATCAAGATCGCGCTCGTTTCGATCGCAATACCCAGTGGCTTTACCCACTGCGGATGCTTCAAGACAATCTTACTGAGCAAAGTATTCTTGACGTCGTCCTTAAAATTAGTTTCACATTTTTGCAAACGGACTTTTTTCCAAACACAGCCCCAAGCTTTCTTAAAAACGGCCCAGTATTTCTTTCCAATATCACGACGAAAGATGCTCAAGAAAGCAACAAATACTCCAACCAAACACAAGATAATAAACGCCGCAATACAAACCATATTATCATTATAACACAGAACTGTGTTATAAAAATTGTATCAACCAGCACTTTTAATTAGTCTTGTTTGAATAAGGCAATCTTCTTGGCCTTAGTTATAGTCTTAGTCTTCGTCGTCTTTGATTAACTCAAGATGAGCTTCTTCAAGTTGTTTTTCATCCACCGTCGATGGTGAGTTCATCATCAAGTCCACACCAGAACCGTTCTTCGGGAAAGCTACAATATCACGAATATTCGTAATGCTCTCTAGCACCATAAACATACGGTCGATACCAAAAGCACAACCTGCATGCGGAGGCGCACCAAACTTAAATGCGTTCAGCATACCACCAAAGCGCTCTTCGACGTATTCTTTACCATAGCCTAGTACACCAAAGACTTCATACATAATCTCCGGACTATAATTGCGAACTGCACCCGAACAAATCTCATAACCATTCATCACCATATCGTACTGATCAGCAACAATATCGAGCTTATTTTCGGTTTCACGAATCGTTTTGAGGCCGCCTTTTGGCAATGAGAATGGGTTATGACCGAAGTCTAGTTTATTGGCGCCATCATCCCATTCATAGAACGGAAAGTCGACGATCCAGCACAACGCTACTACATTATCGTCTTTTAGACCTAGGATATCCGCAAAAGCAATTCGCATTTGGCCCAAGACTTTATTTACTTTATCACGCTCGTCCGCACCGAAGAAGACTGCGTCACCATCTTCAGCACCAGTTAATTTCTGAATATCCGCAAGCTCACTAGCCTTTAGATACTTAGCAATAGGGCTGCGTACATCGCCATTCTCATATAATATGTACGCCAAACCGCCAGCACCATTCTTACGCGCAAGCTCAGTAAACTCATCGATCTGCTTACGTGTAAACTTTGCACCACCTGGTACCCGAATCGCTTTCACACAAGGAGTCTGAAAAACTTTAAACTCTGCATCTTTCAGGGCTTCCGACAGATCAATAAGTTCCAAACCATAGCGCAAATCAGGCTTATCAATACCATACTTTTCCATCGCTTCTTTAAATGGAATACGTGGCACATCTTCACTAAGTAATTTCTTACCCGCAAATTCTGTCACCAAACGCTTGATTAACGGCTCCATGGTCGTACGCACGACTTCTCCATCATCCACAAACGACATTTCAAGATCAAGCTGATAAAAGTCACCGTATAACCTGTCTGCGCGAGGATCTTCATCACGGAAACATGGTGCGATCTGATAGTAGCGTGGCACGCCACCAACCATCAGAAGTTGCTTAAACTGCTGTGGAGCTTGTGGTAAAGCATAGAATTGTCCCGGATGTAACCTTGATGGAACCAAGAAATCACGTGCGCCTTCAGGCGAAGAGTTAGCTAGGATCGGAGTCGTTATCTCAACAAAATCATGTTCATCCATGTAACTACGCATAAACTTATAGTAATCCGAACGACGTTTCAAAATCCCTTGCATGGACGGTCGACGTAAGTCCAGATACCGATACTTCAGACGCATTTCCTCGCTAGATGCATCACCCTCATCATGCGTATTTACTGGTAGCGGCTCTGACTTCGTGATCAACTCTAAGTTATCTACAACTATCTCAATATCACCAGTAGAAATATTTGGGTTTTTTAAATCATCGGCGCGTTCACGCACGGTACCTTCTGCCGAAATCACAAACTCATCACGTAAGCTTTCTGCAACATTAAATGCCTCTGACGACTCTGGCGTAATTACTAACTGTATAATTCCCTTGTGGTCACGTAAATCAATAAAGATTAATCCACCGTGGTCACGCCTTGAATTAACCCAACCAGCAACTTGAACTTTTTTACCAATCTCCGCTTTCAAATCTGTAGATAAACTTCTCATACTATATATTATACCACTATTTACGTTAGTTGAGAAGCTCAAAACAAAATTATGGCGTACGATTCTTAGTAGTGCGATTAACCGCCCAATATTCTACGTCCACAAAGCGATCAGTTGCATAGACTAATCGATCATTTTCCGAGAAAGAACGTGCGTTCTTATTGAAATAATAAACTAAACTTGTCTGATAAATCCCGATCGCTGGCACATCCGTCACCCATCGTTTCAAAAAGGTTTCATACTTTGCGGCACGAGCCGTCATGCTCATAGTGCTACGTGAACTTAATATCAGATCATCGACCAAGGCATTAGCATAATTCGAAAGATTTAGGCCTGTCGAGGTTGCCTGTGAAGAATGGTAGTACGCAAACAAATCTAAATCCGCACCGAACTCTACTTCATACAGCAAGATATCATAATTACGTGGACGAATTACGTTCACAACAAAATCTTGACCAGGGCTATAGACTGACAACTCTACCTTGAAACCGAGTTTCTCTAGCTGCTCTTTCCACTGATTCGCAAGCTCCGGAAAATAACCTGTGCTAATAGTGACTAGGTGTAAGGTTTGGCCACTGACGCCAGCATTTGCAATCCCATCCTTTGCACTAACCAAGTCATAAGCTGGTAGTTCAGGATAAGCTTCCACCTTAATTTCTGAAGTAACGATCGGGTAATCTAATGGGTATTCGTCGCCAAGTACTGAACGTATTTCTGCTATATTAACGCCTTTTTGAATTGCTTGTCGTACCGCAACATTATTTAAAATTGTACTTGTGGTATTCAGGAAAGCAAATACACCACTAGCTAGAGATGTCTGTTTTTCATAAATACTATCCGTCGGCAATTGATCACGATATTCCGCCGAAAGCTCTGCGGTAGCCGTCACTTCACCAGTTGAAACTGCCGCCACAATCTCCTCTGCACTATCATAAGTATGAATTGCAAAACTATTCAGCATTGGTGTTGTCTTATAGTAATACGGATTAGCTGAAAGATAAACAATCTTTTCACCCTCACTTGAAACGTTCTGCATAGCATTAAAATTGAATGCTCCAGAAGTAACTGGACTAGAGCTAAAACCATGTTCCAAAAGTTGTCCCGGTGCCACATCTGCTAATTTGTGTGCTGGTAAAATTGGTAAATTCAACGTCGAATCAAAGTCCGCATAAGCTGAAGGCAAGGCAAATACTAACGCATCTCCTTGTCGTTCTACCGTCACACCAGCAAAATTTGAAGAATAAATCGTATTAATCGTTGCATCCTTAGTCAAATTTACTGTAAATAATACATCATCTAACGTAATCGGCTCACCATCCGACCACTTCAAGCCATCCTTGAGTGTCACCGTCCAGACTTTACCAGTTTCATCAGGGACAATTGAAGCGGCTAATCCCAGGCCAACATGCCCAGAATAATCAATCGTCGACAAAGTAGCAAACATTAATTTTGATAAGACCTTTTCGCTGTCAGTAGTAGCAAAAAGCGGATTCAAGGAATTCACACGCCCAATAGTCGCCTCGATATAAGTTCCACCATCTGCGTAAGCCTGAATAGAGTAAGACTGCCGATACCAAAAAGCCTGCGTCAATGCCAAAGAAATAATTACTACGACTAGCAAGCACCATTCCAATATTAACAATCGTACTCGACGAGCATTAGGAAGTCTGCTGATAAGATTCTCTTGGATATGTTCCTTGCTTTCTTCACGAGCTCGCTCGGAAAACTGCTCCCATCGTCTTGCTATCTTATGCCCACGCTTTTTAGTTTTAGGTTTCATACCTTTATGTAATTAAATTTATCCTTCACCTAAGCAATTGGTAATAACAATAAGCATAGAATTGACAGAATAAAAACCGACACACAAATAATCGTCGCATTATAAAGTGAGCGTTCCAAGCCACGACGAGTCGTGTATAATTCACCAGAACTACCAAATCCAGCACCAAGCGATGCGCCGCGTTGCTGTAAAAGGATCAGCAAAACTGACAAGATCGCCGAAATAAAAGTCAAACTTTGAAATAGTGTTCCCAAATTCATATTACTATTATACTCCAGTGGCAAGCTAAAATCAAGTAATTGACTAGATAATTAAGTTGACAACTGAGTTGATTACGCTCATTACGGCACTGGAAGCAAAAGCTCCCCAAAAATCCATCTCTACTCCTGGTAGCAAATATACCGTCAAGACCACCATCGCCGTATTGATGATAACTGTCGAAATCCCCATCGTAAGAATAGCCAAAGGCAAAGCTAACATCTTCACTAATGGTTTTACAATTGAGTTCACTAATGAGAAAATCAAGCCCGCAACAATATACATAATCCAAATCTCTTCAAAGAACTCATTAGCTTCTGGGTTAATCCGACCGAACCATGTAATACACAACCACATACCAAAACTTGATGCTGCCCAGCGCAAAATAAAAGTAAAGATTTGCTTTTTAATCATATGTTGATTATAGCATGTTCTTACAAAATCTTACAAAAAAGTAAGATAACTTATCGTACTAACACATTATGATAGCATACTCTTACGTTTCAGTAATGTATGATACGTAATAGCAAAGCGATGCGCCTCATCATCAATGCGTGCGATCAGTTTAGCAACGTGCGAATCTGGCGACAACATTACTTCCTGATTCTCACCAATTTTAGGAATAATAATCCTAACTGCAGCATTGCGTGTATGATCCCCAGATTTATCTCTACCGATTACGGCAATATTTTTATTCCACAATAGGTCCCTTACTGCATTTACCTGCATCAGTCCACCGTCCAAAATCACTAAGTTCGGAAAATCCCATTCTTGATGCTTTAAGCGCCGTTCAATCACTTCTCGCAAATTCGCCGTATCATCATTGCGTTGATTGCGTAGCTTAAATTTTCGATATTCAGAACGGTCTGAAACGCCATTAGCAAAGACTACCATCGAACCAACCACATTGGTGCCAGACTGGTGTGAGATATCATAACCCTCAATTCGTCGAGGCGGATCAGCTAAACCTAGCAACTTCTGCAAATCTACTAAAGCCTGGTCCGAAGAAATATCCAAAAACTCTTTATCAGAAAAAACTATCTTTTTTTGCAACTCACGCAATCCGAATAGTTGTTTTCTTAGCTCGGCCGCCTCCTCAAAACGTTCTTCTTTAGCAGCCTGCTGCATTTGTTTTTCAATTTCGCTGATTAGTTTATGGCGCCCGCCCTCAAGATATAACCTAAGCTTGCGTAAATTCTTTTTGTACTCTTGAGCGCTCATCCGACCAACCTCAATACCTGGCGTCAACCCTAAATCTGTGTTGAGAGTTTTCTTCCCATCGTATGGTTTATCGTAATACGGAAAAACTCTACGCAAAATCCTCAATGCTTTTGCCACAGCTGTTTTGCCGTAAAATGGGCCAATGTAAACAGCTTTATCATCTTGAGGTGTTCGCGTAAAGCTAACGTATGGCACTTCCGACCTCATATTAATTCGCACATAGGAAACCGTTTTATCATCACGCAGTAGGATATTCCATTTGGGCATGTAACGCTTGATCATCTCTGATTCCAAAAAAAGCGCGTCCATTTCCGTATCCACTACGATCCAATCCGTGTCAGCAATCTCCTTTACCAAGGCTTCGGTCTTTGGATCCTTCTGAGTTTTATGAAAGTACTGACGGACTCGATTCTTCAAAACCGCAGCTTTACCAACATAAATAACCTCACCATTAGTAGCTTTATGAAAATAAACACCTGGCGCTGCTGGTAAGGTTTTTAGCTTATCAAGCAGAGCCTGTCGCATTTTTTCGGTAACAGGTGATAAATCTGGGCTTTGTAAATTCTTTTGATCTGATAACATTACTCTATAAGTATACCACAAGCAAACCCACTAAGGATTTTACTGCGCTAGCTTATCTAACCGTTCCAGATAGCTCTTTATTTGGTTAATCTCTTTTGTGCCATAGATATATTTAGAGCCAGCATCAACTTTCTCAATTGTATAAAAGTCGTAAGTCCCCTCATTCGTATCTCCGGATTGCCACAACTTATCTAAGACTTCTTCGAGTTTTGTGCCGGTCTTCTCATCAAACTCTTTCTCGTAGACCAACTCTTCGCGAGCAAAATATTTTCTTTGCGGTCCGTTATATACGTCTTTTAGTTTACGGACTTTGCGCTCATCAAAATTAATCTGATAGTATTCATCAGTGTGACTTCCGCCATCATTCATCATAGTTTTCCATTTCAGGTCAGTTGCAACGGTATATTGCCAATCAAACGCTTCGCGTTTCATGCCTCGAACCCATGCCATGACACCAATCCCAGCAAGCAGCACTATGATAATTCCAACCATAATGCTAGCAGTCTTTCTATTCATACTATTTATTATACAGTATCTTTAAGCTTTTTGTAAGGTTATATAATTTGAGCCGTTCTAAATGCTAAACTTAAGTAATTATTTTTTGGTCACAGTTTCATAAGCTGGTGCCAACTCGCGCGATACTTGCCTGCGTCGACTATGCCGATCCATAGCATTATTAAATTGTATGGCACTCGAAGCGAACAGACCCAAACAGACCGCGAATAGCATCATGATCGGTATCCACGAGTCCATAAAGGCCATCATAATAAACAAAATACAGCTTGCTATACGACCATAGACCAAAGAGCGTTCGACTAAAATCCAGTATTCCATTTTATGTTCACGCTTAATCTTAGGGTCGTTGCATAAATTACAGACATTTGCTTCGTTGACAAGATGCACCGCATTCTTTGAGATCGCACGCAAGAATCTAAATGCGATAATCGTCACTACATTACAGTCTAAGACCATCATTACTAACGCAACCACTGTCAGAGCGCTTGATATTCCCATCATACCATTGTAATGTTTCTTCTTCAGAAACTTCGCAAACAAAACACCCATAGCACCGTTGACTACGCTTGCTGCTGCTGTGAAAATTCCAAGGCTAATACTATTCGAAAACACCGTAATAAAATATATCGTCACGATGTTTGGGAACATACTGGCTGAACTAGTCAGCCCATCAAAGAAACGTGAAATACACAAATACATAAAGCGTTTATCTCCTCGTGTAATCTGACGTACTTTACCCATGTTGGATTTTTTCACGCGAGGAATGTTTTTATCTTTAAAGACAAAAGATAGAACCATCCGCAAAGCTACCACGACCAAAACTACAGTTGTACTTTCCACGAAGCCAGTTGCATAAATCATTCCGCCAAAGACGATCGGAAAAATAACCGACAAAGTCGACTTCACCAACGAATAGTTACCGATGTATCTAGTACGTTCTTTGTTGCTAACTCCATCCGACTCAATAGTATTATAAACTGAATAATAGAAACCTTCTTCCAAACCCCGTAACGCACCTACAAGATAAGCATAGTCGACAATCCTGTCCTTCAGCAAAATAATCGATAAGAAATATACTAGATCCAAAACAATCCCCACACGCAGTAGCATAATCCGATGTTTCGACTTAGCTAAATTACGGCAGCAATAGATCGTCAGATAGACTGTGAGTACTAATATTAACTGGTAAATACCTAAAGGAATAATATTCTCGCTCGAAACATCCAAAAAATATAGTACCAAAAACGTATCCACGAAACTATCAACAATACTTTTTAACGCGCGCAGACAAAACAGAATCTTATAATTACTCATATTTGTTTTTAGATTATCTTACTACTTCAGTATAGCATAATTTTAGTTTTAGCAAATCAAAACCAAGGGAATTTATACTTCTCAAAATAATTGGTGCGTTTTAAATTCTCATGCCAACGCAAAAAGGAATAATGTGTTTGCTCATCAATATCACGATACCGCCATAGTCGCATAATAAACTCATAGATCATTGTAAATGCTAGCTCCTGATGAAAACTATCTGGTATAGCATCATTGAACATCCCCCGATAAATCCCTCGATAAATAGCCCGCTCTTTCTCAACATTGCTACCACTCCAGCCCCACCAACAATTCCCCCGAAAATCTAAAGCCCGAAACTTAATCTTGCCACCATCTGTATCGATAAAATATGGCTCACCATCATGAATAATAATATTATTAAGATTAATATCGCTGTGTACAAAAGTTGGTTTCGTAGCGTAAATAAATTCTTTAAGTTGTTGCGCCGACTTTTCCAAACGCGGTAAATTAATCACTGGTAATTTTTGTTCATGTGACATATTATATTCACGTTTTATGCGGTAGGCATTAGCCCATAGGGGCTTCAGCTCCGCCTCAAACTCACTTTGAAATTTATCAGCATCCCCTTCCAGCTGAACAAATTTACTCGTTTCTTTGCCTACTAGATACCCCAAATTTTCAGCTTCAGTAATATCGCAATCCCCAAGCAACTCATTCAGAGTCTTGCCATCGATATACTCATAAATGCAAAAAGTTTTGTCTAGTTGCTCCAAGTATTCAGTTTTAATAATTTTGGCAGTATTGACGTTTAACTGCGTGTAAGTCGCCTCTACTCGCCAGAGATCCTCTTTGCGATCACCTGAATATACTTTCATGAAGTACTGCTGACCCATTTTTTCTAAAACATAGCAAGCCGCCCGCGAATGACCCCGCAAATCTCTCTGCATCTTACAATCTTGCAAAAAGCCAACCTCGTCGCGCAAAACCAATTCCAAACTATCATCTGACATCATGACCTCCAACGTAAACTTAAAGTATTAGTTGTACTGATGAGCGTTGATAATATCCTTAATGATTGCTGGTATCTCATTGCAATCATAATATTCATGAAACTCTTGCGTCACCGCATACAAAGAATGAGATACCTTAGCGTTGCTACGATGAAGCACTGCAATCGGAACTCCATCATCGTACGCCCAACCCAACTCTATCCCCAAACCAGTTGCTGGATAACTTGCTTCAGCGATCACTAGATCCAATCTCTTATAAAACTCACGCGTATTCTTACTAGCGTCGACTTCTTCATGAGGCAAAATAATATTTTCTTGTTCCAACTCATCATCCGCTCGGATAGGCCTATATAACTCCTTTTCAAAATCAAAACCGCGTGAATGTGCAATATAGATCTTCACTATTCCTCCTCCATACTAGTCAATTTTGATTTGCTGTCCAACTTCTTTTCTTTAATAATATAAATCGGTCGATTCTTAACTTCTAAATAAGTCTTGGCAAGATATTGACCAATTATTCCAATCGAGAAGAGCTGCACTCCGCTCACAAATACAATAATACAAGCCAGCGACGGCCAACCGCTAGTTGGATCACCAAAAGCCAATGTCCGTACAATGATAAAAATAATCGCGATAAAAGCAACCGCACAAAACAGTATTCCCAAAAAGGACGATAGAATTAATGGCACCGTAGAAAAAGCAGTAATACCCTCCAAAGCGTATTTCACTAATTTCCAAAATGACCATTTAGTTTCGCCAGCCACCCGCTCGATATTCTCGTATTCGATCCATTTTGTATTAAACCCTACAAAACTATATAAACCCTTTGAATAACGATTATATTCTTTCATTGAGGTTAGTGCCTCTACTACTGGTCGAGACATCAATCTGTAGTCACGCGCACCGTCTACCATTTCAATATTAGACATTTTATTGATAATCTTATAGAACACTCGCGCGCAAAAACTCCGAATTTTCGGCTCACCCGCTCGAGTGACACGCCTAGTACCAACCGTGTCGTAGCCTTCAATAACAATTGAATCATACATCTGACGCAGAAGATATGGTGGATCTTGCAAATCTGCATCCATGTGCACAACGTAATTCCCAGTTGCCGCCTCAAAGCCCGCCAACATTGCCGCTTCTTTGCCAAAGTTGCGCGAAAAAGAAATGTACTTCACTCTATGATCATGGGTGCTAAGTTCCTTAATTACTTCTAATGTATTATCTTTACTTCCATCGTTAACAAAAATATATTCAAAGTCCACGTCAATATCAGCAAAATCATTTTTGCGCACCCGCTCCATCTCTTCATAAAAAAGTGGTGTGGCTTTTTCTTCGTTGTAACAAGAAACTACTACAGATATCTTCTTCATGTTCTATATTATATCACAGTATAGCCATCGTATCAAGGCATAGGTACCCCTGAAGACTAAAGCACAATATCCGTGGAGGTATAGTTCTGATAAAATCTCGCAGAAACAGCAGTAAATTTTAACACACAATAATCTGGATCATAATTATTCTCATAGAAGATAATGTCCATATCTCGCCACACTTCATCCTTGATTGACTGATCCCGTAAAACCTCCGCCGTGCCAGCGAAAGCAATACCACGATAGAGAGCGCGGTCATAAAAGTATAGACCAGCTTTCGGATTCGTCAGCAAAGCTTGCACTTTCTTGGATTTAGTATTTGTAGTAAGGTAAAACTCTTTCAGACCGTTTCGCTTACGTGGATTCAGCATCGTACGAGTACTCGGAAAACCATTCTCATCAATAAAACTCAAGAAGCACACATCCTGACGGTCCACTAAACTAGCAATATTATTCATCAATTCTTCCATAGAAATATTGTATCACACTAACGACGAAAAGCCACCCGTCTGGGTGGCTTTAGCGTATAATTTGGCACCTTGCTAGTTTCCCGCTTGGGGCAGTATAATCGCCGCGACTGGGCTTGACTTCTGTGTTCGGAATGAGAACAGGTATTTCCCCAGCGCTATGGGCACCAAATAACGTCCTGAAATCGCTATTGATGTCCATAAGGTGTGATGAAAATCGTAAAACTTTCTCGATATTACCATTTGTACTAAACAACACAAATCAAATACCGATTGCTAGTCGAGTCTCTTCCAGATTACCATGATTCATAATAAATACAAATCAGATAATCTGAGCATAAAAAGGCAATGGACCTATTAGTACGCTTCGACTCCACACGTTGCCGTGCTTCCATCTTGCGCCTATCAACCAGATCATCTCTCTGGAGTCTCCATAGGGAATTCTAATCTTGGAGTGGGCTTCGCGCTTAATATGCTTTCAGCGCTTATCTCTTCCGAATATAGCTACTCGGCAATGCAGCAGGTGGCCACAACCGATACACTAGAGATTCGTTCACCTCGGTCCTCTCGTACTAGAGGCAAATCTCCTCAAAATTCCTAACGATCATGCCGGATATAAACCGAACTGTCTCACGACGTTCTGAACCCAGCTCGCGTACCACTTTAACCGGCGAACAGCCGGACCCTTGGAAGGTGCTCCCCCTCCAGGATGTGATGAGCCGACATCGAGGTGCCAAACCGCGCCGTCTATGTGAACTATTGGGCGCGATCAGCCTGTTATCCCCAGGGTAACTTTTATCCGTGTGCGCTGTCTTTCCCACGTAAATTGAACCGAAGTTCTATACAGCGGGTCATTTGCTCCCACTTTCGTGTCTGATTGGGTTGTAGCCCTCACAGTCAAGCTGGCTTTTGCGCATACACTATCACTACGATTTCCATCCGTAGTTAGCCAACCTTTGAACGCCTCCGATACTCTTTAGGAGGCAACCGCCCCAGTTAAACTACCCGCCATGCACGGTCCTCTTGGCAGTTAATGTCAAGAGTAAGACTGCTAAAACATTCAGGGTGGTATTTCACCTACGACTCCACAAATACTAGCGTATCTGCTTCAAAGTCTTCCACCTATGCTACACAAAATATCCCAACAATCAATGCAAAGTTGTAGTAAAGCTCCATGGGGTCTTCTCGTCCTGGCATGATCAGACGGCATCTTTACCGCCAATGCACGTTCACCGAGGCCTTCGCCGAGACAGTGCCCACATGATTACTCCATTCGTGCAGGTCTGAACTTACCAGACAAGGAATTTCGCTACCTTAGGACGATCATAGTTATCGCCGCCGTTCATCGGGGCTTCAGTTCGAACCGTAAAGTTCTCCCCTTAACCTTCCGACACTGGGCAGGAGTCAGCCCCTATACATCCGCTTTCGCGTTAGCAGAGACCTATGTTTTTGGTAAACAGTTCCGTGGGCTCTTTAGCTGCGGCCCTCTCATCAAAATGACGATTGAGCTACTAAAAAGTTTCCTAGTGTGTCTCGACAAGATTTTCTTGTAAACATATAAAAATGGTACAAACTAACCTTCTCTCCACTAAACTCCTTAGCAAATCCTCATCTTAATGAGAGGGCAGTCCTTATTCCGAAGTTACGGACGCTTTTTTGCCGAGTTCCTTAGCGAAAGTTCTCTCGTAGGTCTTGGTCTACTCGACCCGAGCACCTGTGTTGGTTTGCGGTACGGTAGGCAGCAGCGTAAGTTAATCAGCTTTTCTAGCCAGTGCTTCACCTAGAATCAATATTCCGAAGAATACCTTTCACTCATCTTTAATTCCTTAAAGACTTGGACGAATAAACCATTAATCCGCTCTAGTCATTCACCGTGAACTGTTAACAACTACTACCTGTGCAGGAATATTAACCTGCTGTCCATCGCCTACGCTGATACGCCTCGGCTTAGGACCGACTAACCCAGGGGCAATTACTGTGGCCCTGGAAACCTTGCTCTTACGACCGACAGGATTCTCACCTGTCTTATGGTTACTGATTCCAGCATTCTCACTTGATAACGCTCCACCAGACTTTACAATCTGACTTCATTGCAATATCAACGCTCCTCTACCACTTGCATATAGACGTATCTACATACAAATCCATGTCTTCGGTTTAACACTTAGCCCCGTTACATTTTCCACGCAAAATCTCTTGACTAGTGAGCTGTTACGCACTCTTTAAATGAATGGCTGCTTCTAAGCCAACATCCTAGCTGTTTAAGAAACTTCACCTTGTTTCCCACTTAGTGTTAATTAGGGACCTTAGACGATGATCTGGGCTGTTTCCCTTTTGAGCGACGAGCTTAGCCCCGCCGTTCTGACTGCCGTGATTACACACTTGGTATTCGTAGTTTGATAAGGGTGGGTACCGTTGCCGGCCCCAAACCTTTTCAGAGCTCTACCCCCAAGTGCTACTACACAACGCTAGCCCTAAAGCTATTTCGAGGAGAACCAGCTATCTCCGAGTTCGATTGGCATTTCACCGCTAACCACAAGTCATCCAAGCACTTTACTGCGTACCCTGGTTCGGTCCTCCACTGCGTGTTACCGCAGCTTCAACCTGCTCATGGTTAGGTCACCCGGTTTCGGGTCTAATACTGCCGACTTGTCGCCCTATTCAGGCTCGCTTTCACTGTGGCTCCATCATTTGACTTAGCCTTGCCGACAACATTAACTCGCTGGATCGTTCTACAAAAAGCACGCCGTCACAGCGCAAGCGCTGCTCCGACACGTTGTAGGCACTGAGTTTCAGGTTCTATTTCACTCCCCTCCCGGGGTTCTTTTCACCTTTCCATCACTGTACTAGTTCGCTATCGATCAATCAACATATTTAGCCTTGGCAGGTGGTCCTGCCAGATTCAAACAGGGTTTCTCGTGCCCCGTCCTACTTGAAAAAAGATATATAATGCCTCAAACCGTTTCGCATACGGGGCTATCACCCTCTTTGGCATACCTTTCCAGGTATTTCCGCTACGATTTGAAGTTGTATCATTATCCACTCAGTTAACGCTGTTGGTTTATATGTAGAGCAGTCCATATAGAACGGTTCTACATATAAATTATCTTATTTCACAACCCCTTTCATAACTCTGGCCGTTAAACCGTATGGTTATGTTAAGGTTTGGGCTATTCCAATTTCGCTCGCCACTACTTTCGGAATCATTGGTTATTCTCTTTTCCTCAACCTACTAAGATGATTCAGTTCGGCTGGTTCCCGTCTATTTACCCTATGTGTTCAGGTAAATGCAATACGAAATGACTCGTATTGGGTTTCCCCATTCGGACATCCCCGGATCAACTCACGTTCTCAGATCCCCGAGGCTTATCGCAGAGTACTACGTCCTTCATCGGTATTGATTGTCAAGGCATCCACTATCAGTGCCCTTATGTACCTTTTTATGCATTGACTTAACTAGCAATCGATATTCGATCACTACTTCCGTCTTACAATACATTATTCATAAGAATAATATTTCATCGTTGTCCAAATTGTTAATTCGAAATCTTCTGTGAGGTTATCTATGATTGATAGACTACCTCGCAATTTCTATCTTAATGTATTGGTTACTTAGGGATTACCTCTGTAACTTGCTTAACTGTTCCTCATTATAGCGCACCTTTCTAAACAATGCAAGACTTTTTTTAAAGATTTTTGAACTTTTTTTGAGTTTCATAATCTTACCCCTGTAAAAACAAAGTAAAGTCTGCAACATTATGGCTGAAAACTGCCTATATTTTGAACAAAGATTTCCATAATACATCCAAACTATATACTATTTATATAATTTAGACTACCTCAATAGTAGCACAGATTAGTCAAAATGTCAATACTTTTTATGCTATTTTCTACCACTTTTTGCAAATGTCTCCTTGGGTGGAGCCTTTCTAGATGATACCTCCCTCGGTGGCATTTTAAGATTAAGGGGAGGTTCAGCCTAATCATGTGTAAATATGTCTCCAGATCAGCACTTTTATCACGCATATGGTGCACATGTTCAATAAAGTTCAGAATATAGATATAGGATAGCTGGTTATTAAATCCCGCCGGACGCCGATCTGAATATAAACCGTCAAAGACACCCCTCAGGAAGTGCCATCGTTTTGGCTTATCCTTTTGTAGTAACCAAGTCATCTGATGGCGAAAATTCATCATATCATGACCATATTTTAGTGACTCGATATCAATAAGATATAGATTACCCGCATGATCTCGCATAATATTAGAGCGTTTAATATCGCCATGAATTAAATTCTTTCCTAATCCGTCAAAGGCAGTTGCAGTTTGGATAAATTTATCATGAATCCAACTCAATTCTGAATCACTAAAATATCTTAGCAGTAATTCTCGTAAAGCCGCATCAAATATGAGCTCCGTATATAACCTGCTCGCCTTAAGAGTCGTTTTCTCAACGTTAAATTCCTCAATATCACTCGCGCCTGCCCAAGGCGCCTGTTTGAGATGCCATAACCAATTACCAACTTGTCGCCCGAGCCGGTAATTTTCCATTTCGCTATACTCGTTCTCGCCAATAATTTCCATATTATAACCATCAATACAATTATATATACAGAAATATTGATCAGTAGCGGACAAATATCCAGTTTTAAGGTGCCGTAGAGAACCAATATTCAGTTGCTGGTAAAGCTGGCAAACCTCAGGAATCATCAGGACTCTGTTAGAATTAAAATCCCTCGGGAAGATTTTAAGCATAAAATCTTGCCCATCTTGTCTAATACGATAGTTCTCTGCGCCACTATGCCCGCCTTCCAACTCTGTTAGACTATACTCGCCACCCATTATTATCTCTTTTAGATTGTATACTCTCGCATTTCGCAATTCTGGAAACGAAAAGCCGGAAAATCCGTATTATCATCATAGCCAACAATATTAAAGTGCATCGTGCGCAGAAGCGCCCCATGCGCGACAATTAAAATTCGATCGTCTGGCCGATGATTAGCTTTCAACTTCTCTAAAAATATCTGGGAACGACGCAATAGATCTTGAATCGGTTCAATACCATAGCCACTAAAGTTGACTCGACGGTCAAAAATATCGCCAACTTCGCCCCAATCCACTTTCGTTCCCTCCAGCTCACCAAAACTCCGTTCCTTCAAGAGTTCATCTACAATAAACTGTGGTTTTCCTTCCGTAATCAACTCCGCAGTCTGGCGTGCGCGCGTGAGCGGCGAAACATAATAGGCATCAAAATCCATTTTGGCAACCTGTTGTGCCAATTCCCTAGCCTGGGCTTTGCCGGTTTCATTAAGAGGAACGTCGGTAACACCTTGCGCAATATCCCCAGCATTAAAATCAGTCTGCCCGTGACGAACTAAATATAGTTTCATTTTGTACTCCCATCCTTAATAGTAACACTTTGAAATTCAGCACCTTCTTGATAAACTTTCACAATCTCAATTGGAGCAATGATACCTTTGCGATAATTATCTATAGCACCAAGCAAAAGGTCAATATTGCGAATATGTTCACGCATTTCCAAGATTTCCTCGTACCCAAACCAGCGCGCATCCAAAATCTCATCTCGGTTGCTTGGTTGAGTTATCTCTGACAGTGGCTTAGCAACAAATAAAACCGCCACGAAAGCCAAGTCTTTTCTTTTTCGGGTGCCAATCTGACAAATTCCCTTAAGCGTTACATCACAGCCAGCTTCTTCTTTGATCTCTCGTCGAGCGCCTTCAGTAATATCCTCTCCAACCTCAAGATGGCCAGCTGGCAGATTCCATTTTTTATAACACTGCGGCTTACCCTCTTGAACGAGTAGATATTTACCGTCCTTCTCAATCACGCCACCAACAATAATAAC
This sequence comes from Candidatus Saccharimonadota bacterium, assembly GCA_003979185.1. Taxonomy (GTDB): domain Bacteria; phylum Patescibacteriota; class Saccharimonadia; order Saccharimonadales; family Saccharimonadaceae; genus Nanosyncoccus. Next base: position 80,497 of record RYWJ01000003.1, read on the forward strand.
CGCCATTTACTCTCCTTTTACTAGCTCAATTAATCTTTGGTGGACCGCTTCTGACTCCTGTGCAATTAATCTCAACTTTGCTTCAATACTAACCCTAGCCATAGCTAAAGCACGTTTGAGAATTGGATTATCTGACTTTTGATCGAAAAACTCATAAAAGCGCTTGGCTTCCTCAGGCGTGTCGATATAATTCGCGACACAACGTGGGTAATCCTCGATTGATTTCTCACCAGCGATTTTTATGACGTAATCCCAATTTTTATATAACCATTCCAGAGCCTGACTCTTCGTTTTGTAATTACGTAAAAGATAGATATATAGATATAGATGATCCTGTGGACGAACAATTTTCGGCTTTTTTAACAAGTTGATTAAGATTTCGATGTTACTTTCTTGCTTAGCAATCGCAATAGCACAAAGCAGATCGTCCTTTAGCTCCGGATCCGATTCCGTTTCGTACATTGATAGCAATCTCGGGAAAATCTGATTCTCGTCGACCATCATCTTCGCCATCAAAACATTGCCACGGATCTCCGCATCGATCGAAGATAAGCCATCTTGATAAAGCTGCGCCATAAGATCGATGATTTCTTGATCACGTGCAAACCGCGCAACAATACCAAAAATATTGCGGAGTCTCTTCACATCGCTATTATCATTTGGCTGCGATTCTATACCAATAGTGCGCACTCTACTATATATTATATGGCGCAAAAACTCTCGGAAATCTTCTATATATTGAGTTTCTTCTGGACAGAAAATTTTGAGGCCATTAATAATGCTGAGTAATATATCCCAGATTGCTACGTCTTCATCTGCAAACTTCGGTAATAGATCCAGCAAATCAGCCGACGGTGACAGACCGGCTTTTGCTAGCATCATCCGATCGATCAAAAGTCTTAACTTCTGCCCCAAACTAAGTTTATCAAACTCGCCAAGCTTACTATTAAACTCTTGGCTCGATAAATCTATAATATAATGACCAGACATATCGTCTTTTACTTCCGGCAAAGGCCATTGTGTGTCATCAGTCGTTGCATTAATCAAGAATCGTTGTTGTACCCAGAACTCATTGTCACCATTATGGGCTCGTTGCAAAGCTGGAAAACCAGGCTGCGAAATCCAAGCATGCATGAATTCCTTAATGTCAAACTTGGCATATTTTTGTAACTTGTTCCAAAGATCATCGCCAACTGTATTTTGATACTGGAAAGCTTGGAAATAATCATGCACACCACGATAAAAGCTCTCTTCGCCCATCAAATTCATCAGCATCAAGACCAATCTAGCGCCTTTTGCATAAACAATGGCCGCATCAAACAAAGTTGCGATTTCTGCTGGGTCATGCACTTCTTGCTGAACCGCTTGCACTCCCGGCAGACAATCACGTCGCAAAGCCGCTACGCAATCACTGGTGTAAAAATCTTGCCAAGCCTTCAGCTCTGGATATAAAGCGTCTGTAGCATAATACTCCATGATAGTAGCAAAGGATTCATTCAACCACAAATCATCCCACCAAGCCATCGTCACTAAATCGCCAAACCACTGGTGCGAAAGCTCATGAGTGACGGTAATCGCTACCGATTGTTTAGTATCAATCGAGGCGTTTGGCTCGGCTAGCATGCAAGACTCGCGATAAGTTACTAAACCCCAATTCTCCATAGCGCCAGCTTCAAAATCTGGCAAAGCCACCTGGTCCAGCTTCGATAGTGGATAAGCGATCCCAAACTTATCATCATAATAATCCAACGCTCTCACCGCAACTTCGTTGGCAAACTCCAACGAACTCGTTGTCTGATTTAGCGCACAATATGAAGTTACCCTAACACCGTGCTTATTGACTGCGGAAATACTTTTTAGCGGACCAATTACCCAAGCCAACAGATAAGTCGACATGCGTGGAGTTGATGCGAAGATAAACTTCTTCCCTTCGCGCTTAGTAAGCTCGGTATTAGCCAGTACTACATCTTCTTCAGTCAAATCTGGCACTTCAATACTTAAACTAAAAGTGGCTTTTGCCGCAGGTTCATCAATACACGGAAAAGCTTCGCGAGCGTAGTGTGATTCGAACTGTGTAGCAACAATCTTTCGCTGCTTTTCTTGCCAATCATAACTTGAAATATAGCAACCTTGCATATTGTTATTTAGTTTAGTTGTAAACGTAATGTCTAACACTAAGTCTTGGCAGCCATCACTGCCCTCTCCAGTATTCTTATTGCCCTGACCCACTGCTTGCTTTATTTTATCGGTAACTTCAATCTCAAGCACCTGCCCGTCGTACTTAAAATTACAAGCCTCAAAATTATACTTACCAAAATCAGCTTGGTGCTCACTTTGATATTGAGTCCAGCCTACATTAATAATCTCAAGATCAACAGCATGGATTTTGATCACATCTGCGCTCAGAAGTTTACCGACAATACAGACTCTACCTTTCAATTGTCCTGTCTGGCGACTGATGCATTCTTCTAGTTCGTAGTGGCTGGGGATAAAGTAATCTAAAAATCTTTCCATATATATTATTATAGCATGACCACACTTTTCTCTCTTTATATCACAAACTAAAATAATCGAAAAGTCTAAGCTACTTCTGCTATGTTTTTGTCATCAAAGCTAATCCAAAACATACCTCATCCTGTCGCGAAACGAAATTGCAACTTTAGGAAGAAAATATATAAAATCGCAGCAAAATCTTAGTTTTAC
>RYWJ01000026.1 GCA_003979185.1 Candidatus Saccharimonadota bacterium
TATCAAAAAATACAAGGAAATATAAATCATATAATTAGCTAAAAAATGGTTAGCAAAAGCCCCAGCCGAAGCTGGGGCGGGCATGCCTTACTTTATATAAGGCTTCTAGTTCATCATCGTATACTCCATGCGCAGAGCTTTAGGTGGAGGCTGGATCTTCGGGTTCGCAAAAGCCTCAGTTTCTGAAGTCACTTGGAAACCCAGCCGGCCATACAGTTCGCGCGCGGTGATATTTTTCTTCAGGCAGGTTAGCATGAATCGGTGGTAACCAAGATCACCCATTCTTGCTAAAAAGTTCCTGAGCATCCATTTGCCGATGCCTTGTCCGCGGTAACGCTCAGCAATACATACGTTGGTAATTTCGAGCTCGTTGGACTGAGCCATGCGTGCCAGCTCGACTTCAGCCATTACGCTTTGCAGGATGGCGCGACCAGCGCGGTCGTTGATCATAAAGTCGTTCATATCGTAGTTGAGCTTACTATGGCGGTTCGCCGCAACGACGACTCCGATCGGCTTTTGACTACGATTTTCGACCAGTACGCTGATATTTGCGCAGGCGTACAAGTTGCCAGGAGTCGTAAAGAGTTTGGCGAGCGTCCGGATGCCTGCACATCGGTCCTTGTCGAACCAGTACGGGTAGATGTACGGATCGCTATCATAAATCAGACCAGCAATGTCCTGATAGTTATCGCTGGATAAGGCTGGGCGCAGGGTGTGCTTCCCTGCTTTCTCTACTCGAAAATACTCCATGGTTTCGCTCCTTTGAAGAAATTTTTGAGAGTCTGAACTAGTTATAAAAGTGCAATACCCCCATCCCTCTATTGTATCACACTTCTCTCAAAAAGTCAATGCTAATTTTGCTAGAAATTAGCTATCCCAACCAAAGCCTTCACCAAAGTGACCATAGCGCGCAGTCGGCTCGTAGATTGGGCGCAAGAGATCGAGATGCTTAATAATACCACGTGGTGTTAAATCATAGCCTTCGATTTGTTCGATTTTCCCATCAATGATCACGCTGCGTTCAAGTGGCTCCGCATAGCCAATCGCGTAGGCTAAACGCACAAACACTTCTTTAGCCTGATATTTCTGTAAATAATCAACCGCTACACGCCTCGCCATATAAGCAGCGGAACGATCAACTTTTGAGGGGTCTTTGCCGGAGAAACAACCGCCGCCGATTGGTATGCGCGGGCCATAATTATCCACAATGAGCTTGCGACCAGTGAGACCAGTATCCGCATCAAAGCCGCCTTGTGACCAGTCACCAGCGGGGTTTAGGTGTAATTCTAATTTGCCAGTCAAACTTTCTTGCTCGATGAAAGCTTGAACCAATTCTTCTAATTCCTTTTGAGAGGTATTCTGGAAGCTAGCCACGATCGACTCAACCTCGCACTTGCCAGTATTGTCACAAAGCGTGACCTGAGTTTTGCCGTCATATGGATGCTTAGCAAAAATGAATTGATTTAACCGGCGCGAAAGTACGACCTCGCGTGGTAACATTTCTGGAGTCTCATCACAGGCATAGCCGATCATGATGCCTTGATCACCAGCACCACCAGTATCGACACCTTGGGCGATTTCAGGACTTTGCTTGACGACGTTGACCATCACTTCAACATCGTCGCCAGCAATGCGGTGTGCGATTTGCTCGAAATCGATATTCTTGGCGGTTGAAGTAATTTCGCCAGTTAGAAAAACTTGACCATGTCCACCGCAGGCCTCCATGGCTACACGAGATTTTGGATCAATGGCTAAATATGCATCAAGAATTGCATCAGAAATCTGGTCGCAAAGTTTATCTGGATGTTTTGGTGACACGCTCTCGGCGGTACGATATGATGTAATATGTTTCATAACTCCAGTATAGCATAATTAGTTCTAAAACAGCTTAAAGTATGATATAATGCAAGTATGAAAATCGCGATTTTTACAGACTTTTATGAGCCTTGGGCGGTTGGCGGTATTATCTCGTCCATTAAAGCTCAGAGGACGGAGTTGGAGAAGTTGGGACATGAGGTGACGATATTTTGCCCAGGGACTAATTCGCGTGACAAAAGCATCGTGACGGTTCCAGTTCATGAAAAGATCCGTATCAATGGTGCGATGATTTCTAAGCGTCCGAGCTTGGTGGAAGAATATGTTTTATCAAAGTTTCCAGATTTTGCTAGTTTTGATATTGTGCATGTTCAATATGAGGCAAGTTGTAGTATTGCGGGCGTGCGCTTGGCAAAGAAATTTAATTTACCATTGGTGCAAACTATGCATGGTCGTGAGGATATTGCCATTGCGACGAATGTGCCATATCCATTGAAGACCTTGACGGCAGGATTGCTAAATACGATGCATAAGAACTGCTTGCCACATAGTAATAAAGTCAAGCGTGATAAGTTTCAAGCTACGAGTGTGGCGAGAGTAAAGATGTGGAATTTGATGACAAATCATGCTGAGCAGGCTGATGCTGTGACTGCACCATCAGGACATTTCGCGCGTAAGTTAGAGCATTATGGTGTGTCCAAGCATATCCAACCAGTTTCTAATGGAATTGTTGACGCTTTAACGGAGGAGCCAGTAGAAGAGCGTAAGCTTGAGGACGGTGGAGTCTTGAAAATGATTTGGAATTCGCGTTTATCCAAAGAAAAACGCATCCTGCCGTTTTTGCAGGCGCTCACCATGTTGAAGCGACCATATATATTATATGTCTATGGTGCCGGCAATCAACTCAAAGAAGCGAAGCGATTTGCTAAGAAACATAATCTAAAAGTAAAGTTCTATGGTGAAGTGAAACGCGAAAAGATTTTCGAGCGGATGAAAGAAGCACATTTGGAAGTTTTGGCTTCATATAATTTTGATGTTCAGCCAATGACGCTTCTGGAGGCTCAGGCTTTGGGTTTGCCAGTTTTCTTCTGTGATCCAGCGATGACGGAGATTGTACCTATGGGGAGTTATGTTTTTGCAAACGGTCCGCAAGCTGCTGCTATGCAGATTGCCTTGGATGATTTGCCAGCAAGCCAGATTAATAAAATGAGCAAAATCATGATGGCACATCGCAAAGATGTCGCGCAGTCTAAGCAAGCGCAAAAGATGCTCAAAGTTTATAAGGAAGCGATCGCTCAACACGAGCAGGCTGAGTCGATAAAAACGTCCTAGCGGTTTTAGAATGGATTTTGGTAATATTTATTATTCCATTAAATGCCGTACGCTAGAATGGGCGAGAAACTGAATGATGTATGCTAGAATGAGCGAGAAAAAGCGGTCGCCAGAGCGACCGCGGTCTTGTATGCAGGAATTTCCAATACAAGATAGGTTAATGAATAGAAATGACTTATACCTTTTTGAGCCGCTCCTCGTATTTGGTAATAATCAGATACATACCAATACAACTGCCGGTTCCGCAGAGCGCTATCTTGGCTGCGATGGGCAACTCGGCGGCGATCAGCATCATTATCAGCGCGATGGCGATATGGATGAGATAGACGACTCGCCGTGCCAGAATGATCTCTGTGCGACTGAAGCGTGTTAGTACTGCGTAAGCAAGGTCAAGTGGCCTGTTGTGGATGATTAGCTCGACTACGCCAGCCACTACGGCCATATTGCCAAGTAGAATTAAGCCGCATAGAGGATTGATGCAGAGGATTAGGTAGCATCCACAAGCCAGTCCTAACAGAATATCGGACATATGCTCGATAAAAGCTACAGTACGCGGAACACGCCACCAGCGGTATTTGCCATCATCTGGGTAGGGCCAGCGCCGAGCGCAAGTGCCGTCGTAGGCGTCACACAGCTCTCCTGCCGCAAACACCCAGAGTGCATATGCTGGTGCGACACGTAGGAATGCCATTCCTGATAAAATGACTGCGCAGATCAACTCGCATACAGTCAGTGCGTCAGCCAGGTGATACTTCTTCATTTTTATAACCCCCTTATAATTTGACTAGCCTATGCTGATAGTGCTATTATATCATACGTATGCCAAAAATCAATGAGCCGCGAGTCAAGAAACTAATAAGCCAATGAATGAGGTTGCTATTTGTATAAGATCGCTGCTGTTGTAGCTTTGAATGGCTCGTTAGGGTTGTATAAGTTAAGGGCGGCGACTTTTATAGCTAGCTGACCACTCCATAGTGAAATGGGCGTATAGTCCGTATCGTGAATATGAGTGGTTGTGATATTGCCATTACTAGCAACGATGATATTTTCTTGATGAAAAGTTAAAATCGTCACAGGATAGCTCAAAGTGAACTTGTGTAAAGTTTCAATCACTGGCAACAATGGCTGTGAAAGCATAACCATGCGCGGATAATAAACGGCTCGAAAGATTTTTTGGATTTGCGACATTGATCCGATAATAAACATATTCCGATGAGATAAGATTTGGCTGGATGCCGAAGCTATCAGGTCGATCGTATCGCGCGTAATGATAAAAGGTTTCTCACTCTTTTGGATAGCATCAGTGATGGCGATAGCGGTTTCGGCGTTATGCGAGAGATCGCCAGCTAGTAAGATCATATCACCACTCGCGCAGTATTCTTCAATAGGATAAGACTTGGCGAAGGAGCCGCTACTGGTAGAAGGCGCAAAATTAACATTCTCTAAACTTGGTAGCTTCTTACGTAGCACGTCTGGTAGGATAGTTGCTATGTGTTTGAGGGGAAAAGTGCGTCCAGCATATTCGGCAGTTCTGATGACATTGGAAAAGCTCTGCAGATTACCACCAACTATTGTGAGAGTACCAGTCTTTTGCTCGGGAATATTCCAAGCTAGGTCTGGAAAAAGCGGCTTAGCTTGCTTTTGCCAATAGGAAAGATTTTGATTAATAGGTGCGAATCCTGACATTTAGAACTCCAACTCGATAGAAACAGGACAATGGTCTGATCCCAAAAAATTTTCATGAATCTCAGCGGATTTTAACTTAGGCAATAAACTGTTGGAAATGAAAAAGTAATCAATACGCCAGCCGACGTTGTTTTCGCGAGAGTGCGCCCAGTGTGACCACCAAGTATAACGCTGTTCTTCTGGGTGTAACTGGCGGAATGTGTCAATAAAACCAGCATTGATTAAATTTGTAATGCCTTGACGCTCTTCTTTGGTAAAACCGGCGTTATGAGTGTTGGTTTTTGGGCGCGCTAGATCAATCTCAGTGTGGGCAGCGTTAAAATCTCCGCAAATCACGATTGGCTTGCTTTGCTCTAGAAGTTTGAGCTGTGATACTAAAGCTGGATCCCAAACTTGTTCACGGAGCTGTAGGCGAGATAAATCTGGCTTACTATTAGGCACATAGACATTCACAAGATAAAAATTAGGGAATTCGGCGATCTGCAAACGGCCTTCGTTTAGCGGATTGCCATAGGGGTCGTCTTGCCAGGCGGATTTGGATTGTATTTCATCATGAAAACTTTGTGAATAACTATCTGTGGCGACTTTGGAGAAGATTGCAGTGCCGGAATAACCTGCGCGCTCGGCGCTATTCCAATACTCAGTGTACTCTGGTAGGTCAACTTCGGCTTGCCCTGGTTTGGCCTTTGTTTCCTGTAGGCAGAGGATGTCTGGCTGCTCGGCTTGAATAAAGTCCATAAAAGTGCCTTTTTTAAGTCCAGCGCGTAGACCATTTACATTCCAAGAAAATAGTTTCATTTACCAACCTCATAGAATGTTGTAAACTTTACAACATTTCTGTTTGCTTTATTCGGAAGCATTAATAATTTCCTCGCATAATATCGCGTTTTTTGATAGTTTCGCGTTTATCGTATTTTTTCTTACTTTTACCAGTAGCAATAACGAGCTTAATATAGCGACCGCCAGCTAGTAACCGGACTGGTACGAGTTGCATACCGTTTTGACGAGCGCGTTCTAGACTGATGATCTGCTTTTTTGTAGCGAGGAGCTTAACATTGCGTGCAGTGTCAGCGCCAAGAGTAAGATTATTAAGCCATAATTCCCTACTGCGTAATGTTACGAAAGAACCCTTGAGCTGGACATGATGGTCGCGAATCAAGCGTACCTCTTGTCCAGTTAAACTCATACCACAAGTCAGCTCTTCACCAAGCTGATAGTCAAAGTGTGCGCGCCGATTGACGGTAACTGATGCTGGAGTTGACTTCTTCATAATGCAATTATAACATAATTCTGCGAACAGAGTTTACGGTTGCTTTTTAGAGAAAGCATTAAGGTAGCTTGATAGCTCTCAACTTCCCTTATGTCGGGTACGTCTACGATAGCGCTCTTAACGGTGCTGACACCTACGGTAGGTATTGGTCTCGTACTGCCTTCTCTGCTAACGTCGCATACCTCCTTTGGTTCACTAGCTCCTATGTTAATCCAACCTATGGCAACGACCGTTACGTCGGCCTCTCCATACGCTGCGTCGCTACTACCTAAATAGTATATGGGTTAAGGATGGTGAGGGGATACAAGGATGGTTTCCATATTACACCCAGCCATATTCCTAAAGCTTGCGGTGTCCACGTGAACTATATGGTTATGGGTGTTATATTTTCCCAACTCCTATTCTTCCGGATAGACCCATTCCGACGCCTGTCCTGGGTCGTTCATTCCTCGCATTGAAGCTTTCAACGCTCTTTTAGTCTATCGGAAGTAATAGGAGTTGGGAAACAGTCGACTTCCGTATGTACTATTACGATAGAGCTAAAAGAAACAGATGATCTACGTATATACCCTACAAGGTTATAGTAATTTCAGACCCTCCTCATACCAAGGTTTTAATAAAAATCGCTCAGAATGGCTCTAAATAGGCTTAAACGGGAAAATAGTGTTTCCAAACTATCAAAAAACGGTATTGTTACGACAGAATATCATATTACGCAATTTTCTACGATAATAGTCAAAAATAGTAGAAAATTACTGTATACCAGATGATTATTTTCTCTGAATAATACCTCAACTCCAATACTAATGGTGCGTATGGAGTTGAGATACTGAATGTCTATTGCTTTAGGTTAGCTACCGATGGCGACACAACGGACGGAGCGCCCAAGACTACGATAATTGATGTCGGCTGGCTTGATACCAGAGCTATATATGTATAGGTAATTAGCAACAGTATTGGAAACCGCAGTATGCGTCCAATAGCCACCATAAGCACCTGTATTACCTAAAACGCTATTATGGACACCTCCAGATTCAGAGAAGCTATAGGGCGCGGAGCGAATTTTTTTATAGCCATTACTATCGGTAGTGATGTTGGCAGCGTTCATTAGCTCGGAATAAGAGCCTTTGCCACCACTTGACGGCAATTCCCATCCTTTGGGACACACGCTACTAGTTGCGCTGCCCGACGTGAGGGAGCTATTACCAGTTCCTGCGGTAGCGGCTGTAAAGGAATAATATGCGCCATGCGTAGTACTATTAGCATAGTAAATTTGACTAGAATAATAATTGCCATCAGAAAAGCCATTAATACTTGACGTTGGGAAGGTGAAGCTTGCGACATCACTATCCGCACTAGTAATCGTAGCACTGTGTCCAGCATTAGCTAGGCTTTCTTTAGTGATGCGCAGATTCTGGGTCATCCAGCAATTACCATCTTCGTGTTTGCGGATGGAGTACTCGCTACCATCACGAGTATCCCTAAGGTTTTTAGCAGCACCGATATCGGAGTTTCTACATATCTCAGCCGTCATCTCTTGCATAGTACTGATACCACCAATGTTAGCAACCTTCTTCGGTGTCGCCGTAAGTGATAATAGTACCTTAGTCCTATAATGCCCGCTAGTTGCATTCTCGGCAAACTTACTAGCAAACACTAGCTTCTTGGTAGTAGTGGGAACGCTCTCAGCGTTTCCACTTACTATGGTAGTTCCACTACCATAGGCTGGCATGGTGTTGTATGTAAGTGTAGTATTGTTAGCATTAGTATCAGCAAGAGCATATCCCCAAGTATTACTACTCATACTAGCAGGAGTTTTACCTCCTGCTCCAGTGATAGTAGTGGTATTACCACTACTATCAGTAATGTTACTATTGCTAAGACTACTATTACCCTCAGCATAGGATATCTTCATACTATAGCTACTAATATCATTAGCACTATAAGTAACATTGCTACTTAAGTATGATACTTCTCCTACTGGCGCTATAGTACTAAGATTTGGTGTAGTAATAGTTAGTGAAGTGGAGGGAGATACTGCACGAGGTATTATATAGTTAGCACTATCTACACTTCCTTCACCTCTTTCTCCTCCTATATCATCATTACTATTGCTATTATCTATAGTAATAGTGCTATTCTCTTCTTCATTCTCTATGCTTGTAGAATTCTTTATACTATCATCTATATTACCATTGGTAGCATAAGTATCATAGTAACCACAAGCATTACCTATCATACCAACTAAAAGGAGGGCTAGAATACTATATAGAGGAATCACTGCACGATACTTATTATATGATAAGGAATCATTATGGCTATTTCTAGTAATGAGAATGTGGCCATTCTCATTACTTGTAAGCTTAGCCTTAATAGTACTATAGTGTTTTAGCATCTAGCCCTCCTTTTAATTCGTCACCACTCGGAGAGCCTACCTATAAAAATAGCACCACGAGTGGTGGTGAAACTAGATTAGACTTTCATAAACATACCAAAGCCTAACACTCATGGTGCCATCTTAACGCTTTGGTATAAACAAAAAGCCTAAGCTATTTATCTATTATCTAATCTAATTTCACCTATTATGCTTTCATTATAAATCATAGATGCCGGATTAGCAAGGTTTTATAAGACTGGACTATTATGTTACTCCCCTCACCATCCTTAACCCATATACTATTTAGGTAGTAGCGACGCAGCGTATG
>RYWJ01000006.1 GCA_003979185.1 Candidatus Saccharimonadota bacterium
CCATAATATGTCTCTCAAACCTATAGGCCACAATACTAGGCCTCTCAAACAATCCGAGAACTTTCGGAAATAAAAAAGAGATCTCCTACCTCTGTAAAACGGAGATAAAAGACCTCGTCAAATTTGGAAAAGTCATTTCTGGTGGTTCCGGGCGGACTTGAACCGTCGACACAAGGCTCTTCAGGCCTCTGCTCTACCAACTGAGCTACAGAACCATGACTACATTATACCATACTCCAGACGAAATGTAAGGGGTATTTTTATTGAAAGAATTCTTCTCTAGAAATTTAACACTTTACTAGATTTCAGCGCATTTCATCATTCTCAAGATCGCTATTGATCGTATAATGGCCATCAAAAGGAATAATTATGTTAAAAGTTGTAGTATTTGATGGGGGATGGGGTGGAGCAATAATATCAAGCTATTTGCAGAGAGAATTACAAGTTCTAGAAGTAATGCGCGTGATTGACTGGGAAAATGCACCATATGAAGATAAAAGCTTAACTCAAGTCTGCCAGTTTTCGGATGCCTGTCTACAGCAATATATTAATAAGGTAGACCTAATCATCCTAGGTGGTTACACCGTATCTGCCGCTTTAGGGTTTCTTCAGAATAAATATCCCCAGCAAAAATTTATTGGCGTTGACGTAAATTACCATCGCATTCTAAAATCAACCACTTATCCTGAACGCATTACTGTTTTTATGAACAAATCATTGCAAAAAACTGATTTCTGCGAAAACTTGCGTCGGAATTTACCACAATCAGTCCTCACAATACCAGATTGTTCAGGCTGGGAAGAATTAGCAAATCAAGGTGAACTTTCAGAAGAAGTTTTACGAGCGGAACTAGAAACTTATTTTGAAGTAAAACGCAAAATCAAACAAAAGTCATTACTGGAAGAGTTTAAGCAAGAACAGCCTCAGGAGGAGAAAGAGCTCATTCAAAGTGATGTAGTTTTGATATTAAATACTAATCTATGGGATAATAAAGAGGACTTCGAGGAGATATTTGGATACAAAGTTCGCGTGCTAGATTTTCGAGAAACTTTGCTACGCGATACTTGCGAAGCATTACGCCTGCTTGGTGTTGACGGAAAAAGGAAGAAGTAGAAAGATATGAATAAGCCAGAATATAAGCATACGATATCTAATCTAGATTTTTTCATCTAGAGCAATTACTATTCTCTCCTAAAAACTGTTTCGTATCGTCGTTAATCGGCAACGTAAGATCAACATCATCTTCTAGGAGCTTACGAGTGGGTTCTGATATTCTTGCTACCGGTTTTTGTGTCCGTTCTGTCTTCGGGGGGTCGTCTTCGCCGGTAGAGGGCTGGAGATTATCGCGAGAAACTTCATTAAAGGGTATCTATGCGTCCTCTGAAGCGTCTTCATCATCGAGGCTAACATTCATGCTATTTTGTTGAGAAAACTCTGTAGAGGACCCGATTTGAGCTTCGTTAGACTTCGTTGCTATTCCTTGTCCTTCGTTGCAAATTACCTCAAACAAGGCGAGGAACACTGCTCTCATCATCGATACGCAAACGGCATTGCCACACATATGATAGCGTTGGCTATCAGATATTATTCCGCCATCTTCACCAAGTTTGGTCCAATTATCTGGAAACATCTGGCAACGTGCGTATTCTACCAGTGTCAAGCGTCTAGCTTTGTCCCCTTCAATTATCCCCAGTACACCATCGCTGCTTACTCCATGATAGCTAGCAGTAATCGTATTAATATAGTCGTGCTTGATGGCTTTGGTGTGACGTTTAGCATAAGATACTACCGGGCTATTAGCGAGAACAGTTTTGCTGCCTTTTCCCTTGATAGATAATACTTCGGCTCGACATTTGTTTCTAAGAAATCCGACAATGACAACTCTCTCACGGTGTTGTGGACTATGGAAGTATTGGGCGTCAAGCACTCCCCATTGAGCATCACAGCCCAGTTCATCGAGGACTTGTAGGATTTTACTAAAGTCTTCTCCTGTGTTGGAGCTGGGTAAACCTTTGACATTCTCAAAGACGAAGTATTTGGGTTGTTTGGCTTTAAGTATTTTGGCAAGTTCATAAAATAATCCTGTTCTTTCTCCAGCTTAGAGGACCCTAGCACAAAAAAGAAGAGTAACCCATTATCAGCTACTCGGTTCTAAATCGCAAAAACGCTCCTATATAATGTAGGAGGTTTTGCGGAGTTAATAGCCTCTCAACTTGTGCAGTTTAGTGGACAAGTCCTCATTCATCTTAATGAAATCGTACAGATAATCCTCGGTTATGCGAAATTGTTTGCCGCCCTTAGATTCTTTTTCCTTTGTTGCTAAAATCTGATTACCATTCTCGTCTGTGATTTGGAAGCTATGGACTATCCTATTGCGCATGTTGACTATATCTTCAAACAATGCAGATATTTCTTCGCCCAGCTCGCCCTCATTCTTCAAACGTTTTTGGAGAAGCAATTTTAACTCGCCACTCTCTTTGTCAATAAGTTGATACCAGTTTATCTGAACATTGGGGTCTTTTAAAATATTCTCAATAACAAAAGCGTTATTAGCATTAAAGACGCATACGGCTGAACCGAGTAATTCTCGATATTTTCTACTTGGTAAGGCCTGTCGAGTATATTTCTCGTGCACTATCTCAATTGCCTCCAATACCTAAAATCCCTGGCGGGAACGAATCCAAACCAAGGGGCTATGTCTCTATGGTAGCACATATGGCAAAAATGTCCATTGTTTTTATTCGACTCCCAATTTTTGTGGTATAATAGTAGCAGAACATTGACATCTGCGTAATCGTTAGTCTACAACAAAAATTACAACAATCCTTACAACAAGTTGGCTGTGATTGTAGATGGTTGCACAGAGTCATATAAGAGTGTTTAAGATATGCCCGAATGGCGGAATTGGTATACGCGTTCGACTTAAAATCGAATGGAGAAATCCATATGGGTTCAAGTCCCATTTCGGGCACCAAAAGGTCGTTACTCCAACCGCACCCAAAAAAATTTTGGATACGATTGGAGATAACGGACAGGAAATCCGTGAGTGTTTTGGCGCCGCGGATTTTTTGCTGTTTGTAAAACACCTTCACATCTTCAGCCGGTTTGGTAAGCATTTGGAAATTTGAGTATAAAAAGGGGCACGCCCTAATGGTTGTTCCCTGCCTAGAGATGAGATCATGTCAAATGATTCGGTGGAGAATGGTTATGGAAACGCTACGCCTAAAGCTGGACGTTAAACAAACTACACAACTGGTTCACGATATCATCGATTTCCGCGTTAATTAGAGCTGCCAAAATTACGATGACAGTGATAATTATTTGGTAAATCTGCTATACTGTGCATAGGAACAACCTTTCTTTGATTAGTTTGCTAACACTACTAATTATAAAGGTTGTTCTTTTTGTTTTACATTGTTTCTTTCTGGATTAGTTAGTTAAACCACCATTTATATCCTACTTTTAGCAAGAAAGCTCAATTTCTGCCTCTACTGGCAAATGGTCAGATGCCAATGCGTCTAACACCGCAAAATGATTCACTTGCACCCGGTCATTCACCATGATATGATCACAAGGCACCGGACCATTAAACTTTAACCCCGATAAAGTCGTTTTAATTTTATGTTCATCAGTTAGATCTCGTAAAAAGTCCAAACTACGCATAGCTGGTGCTTCATGTATGATGTTTAAATCACCACACAATACCAAAGGTCCTTGCAATTTTCCCACAATTTTACCAACCTTAGCAAAAGCTTCGACAGTATCTTCGTCACCCAACGGTTGTGGACGCCAAAACCCATGATGGTTTACCACGGTTAAACCATTTTCCAACTTCACCGTCTGGATATTCAGATTATTCGCTGGAGACTCACCAAACATAGTATTAGGAACATAATGACCATGAATAAACTCCGAATGCTTTTCAGTGATAGGAATACGACTCAAAATTACATTGCCAATCTCCATCGTACCACCAGAAAAATCAATTCCAAAATTTGGCGAATAATACGAATACGGCATCTTTGCAGCTTTAATAATTCGTGATAAATCAAAACACATTCGGGAAAGTTGTAATTCTCGATCCGCAGAGTACATCACCTCCTGCATACAAATTATATCGTAATCACTCTGTTCAAGGAAACGTTGTAGCTCACCTTCTACTTTCCCCATCCAAACATTGAGTTGCAAAATCTTCATACTTTCATTATCGCATAGCTATAGTGTACGCACAAGCTTAACGCGAAAATATAATTACTAAACCAACACTATAGTGTTTATCATACTCTACCAAAAATTTGTACCTCTAAATAAATCTGATATAATACTAGTATGCGCCCGTAGCTTAATTGGATAGAGCATTGGTTTCCGGTACCAAAGGTTGTAGGTTCAAGTCCTATCGGGCGTACCATTCTGAAGACCATTTTTGGTCTTTTTTGTTTTATAAAAAATAATATTTCTTGCAAAAAGTATGATACAATAAGCTTAATTATTATAAGGTCATTTAGAATTAAAACAAATAAGTTGTCGCATAGGAGGACAGATGCTACGAATACAGAAAAAGAAAATTAAAGCAGTGATACCACTATTGTGTGTTGGTATGCTAGTCTTGTCTGGCATGACGACTTTCACCTCATTGACGACCTATGCAGCCGGCGAAACAAGGACAATCGCAGATATCACTAATATGCAAGATATGACACAATCAATTTGTGCCAATTCTAAAGTTGGAGATACTGCTACCCTAACCGATACTCGCGACAACAGTACTTATACCATCCGCAAGCATGAGGATAAAAATTGTTGGATGACGCAAAACTTGCGCTTGACTGGCGAGAAGACTTTGACGCCTGCGGATTCTGATGTGGCTTCTGATTATACTTTACCAGCCTCCGGTATAAATGGTTTTGATGAGTCTAACTATTATGCCAGTCAAATGTATTATGCAGGTGATGAAGCCAATGGTGCTTATTATTCTTGGACGGCGGCTACGGCTGGAACTGGCGATGCAGATTTAAATTCTAGCGACGCTCCAAGTAGTATCTGCCCGAAGGGTTGGAAGTTACCACCAAACTCTGGTAATGGCTCTTATACTAACTTTACTAGTGCTGCAGGTATCGCTAACAACGTTGACGGCTCCAACAAAATTCGCTTTGCTCCCTACAACTTCCCTTATGCCGGGAGCGTCCTCGATAGCGCTCTTGACGGTGTCAGCTCCTTCGGCCTCTATTGGTCACGTACTGCCTACTCTGATACCGACGCATACCACCTGCCCTTCACTAGCTCCGGTGTCTACCCAGCCTTCTACAATTACCGTTACGTCGGTCGCTCCGTACGCTGCGTCGCTCTAGGCGGTAGCTTAGAAGAAGATTCCAACGTTGCTGTTAGAGTTCAACCCGTTCTAACGATTGACGCGACTACCGATATGAAAGAACTAGCCAGTGCTGCCACCATCACAACTGGCAGTATCTCCGCCACTATCAGTGCCAACACGGCTTATCAAGTCATGCTGAGTACTGATCAGACTTCGCTCAAGAGTGCGACCGTCACCGATACAGAAATTCCAGCCTCTTCCACACTCCAACCTGGTACCAATGCTTGGGGTATAGCAACAAATGCCGAAGCGACCGCTTACGCTGCTATTACGAATAGTCCGACCGTTTACTATAGCTCAGCCACTGGTAGCGGAACGCCAGGACAGACCGTTCATCAATTTGGCATCGGCGCCTCCATTAGTCCTGCATTACCTGCTGGTACCTATTCGACCATCGTCACAGTAACCGCCGCAGCGCTATAAACATACACCTTAAACTAAAAACCCCTTACAGCTATCAATTGACTTCTTCGCAAAACAATCTATAATATAGATTAGCTAGTGGAGGTAAAATGAGCAGTCAAGCAAATCATAAGACCAACTATATTCCGGTCGTAGCAATCACAGTTTTATTGCTAATAGTGGCAGGCGTTTGTTATTCAGTATTTCGTCAGCTCAATAGCCCGGTTCAAGATAGCCTCATCACAAATCCACAGAATAATTCCCTTCCTCAACCAGAAAAGTCTGAGGGCTTACGCGGACAATTCGGCATTGATAAGAGTATTAATGAGAGTACAATCGACGATTATTTGAATCGACGCGATGTTGTATACCGTGATATGCGTATGCTTAAAGATCCAGGTAACTATGAAGCGATTGATGGTGATTCATATCTGTCTGGTTTTGTCGAGGGCTTCGAGATTGTGCCATTCCCTTACATCGTCAATGTCACCGACCTACCAGAAGCAGTTGGCGATACCTACACTGGTCCAACCTTATTTACCAAGGACAAGAATAACACTTATACACCAAACTATACCGAGTCAATAACTATTTTGGAGGACTTATTTCCAAAAGATAAAGTTATCTTTCTGATGTGTGGCGGTGGCGGATATGCCGGCTCGATGAAAGACATGCTAGTACAACTCGGATGGGATGCGGACAAAATTTACAATGTTGGTGGATATTGGTACTACAATGGCGATCATAACGTTGAAGTTAAGACTATACGTGATGGTCAAACTGTCTACGACTTCTGGAAAGTTCCATACCACAACATCGACTTTAACGCGATACATAAGAAGTAAACATGAAGAAAAAACTTTTATTGCCTATTATAATTAGTCTTATGGCATTTTTAGGTGGTGCAGTCATTGTCTTTCTAATGATGAAACATTTCAAGCTCAGTCCAGAATACTATAATACTGATGGCTTTCATAAAATCGACTCGTCTGAGCTAGAAAGCCTAATCGATCAGAAAAAATCTTTCGCGCTGTTTATTTACCAGCCCTCTTGTCGAACTTCAGATGACTTTGAGAAAATTCTCGCGGATTTTAGCCAAGAATACCAAGTTAAATTTGAAAAGGTCGCTTTTTCCGATATTAGGAAGACCGATTTAGTCCCAGGTTTGCAATATTATCCATCTCTTGCCCTCTATCGTAATGGCAAGCTCATAACTTTTATCAAAGCGGATAGTGACGAGGATTTAAAAATTGTCACCTCTAAAGACAGCTTCACAAACTGGTGGAAAAGATATATTAAAGACTAAAGTGATATTCTGCATACTTTTTGCTGATTATCTGTACAAAATTGGATTTTGCCCTTTATTTTTTGAGCAGTTAGTGATATAATGAAGTGGTAAAAGTTTGGTAATTCCATCATAAAGCATTATCAAGGACGTTTTAATAACTTGGGTCGGTAGCTCAGCTGGTTAGAGCACCTGCCTCTTAAGCAGGGTGTCGTGGGTTCGATCCCCACCCGACTCACCAAATTGTAAGCTCTCTGGAGCTTATTTTTTAGTGCAAAAGACGCTCTATCCCCATAACTCGACTTTTGACAGATTTATTCCTAACTTTCTTGTAACATTCCCACCATGCCATTCTTTTTATATTATAATGAAAATCATCATGAATGGCTATCTCGATGTACTCAAAATCGCAATTCTAACCTTCCCTTTCGTTGCTTTCCTGATTAGCTTACCATTCATATTAATTCAATATCACAAATATGGTTCTATTTCCTCTTGGAAGGTTGTCGTTCTCTACTCTTTCGTACTCTACCTAACCTGCGCTTATTTTTTAGTGATTTTACCATTACCTAGTCTTGACGAAGTTGCTCATCTAACTACGCCACGCACCCAGTTCATTCCCTTTCAGTTCATTGGCGAGTTCATAACGCATACTTCATTCAAACTATTTGATCCTCAAACCTATCTGACCGCCTTATCAGAATCGTACTTCTTTGTGCCAATATACAATATCCTGCTAACGTTACCATTTGGCGTATACATAAGATATTATTTCCACTACAGCTTTAAGAAAACCGTTCTGTTAACTTTTCTACTAAGTCTTTTCTTTGAGCTTACTCAGCTTAGTGGATTGTACTTTATTTATCCACGAGGCTATCGTTTATTTGATGTTGACGACTTAATCCTCAATACAAGTGGCGGCATGCTAGGCTACCTTCTTGCTGCTCCGTTGCTCAAAATTCTACCAGATCGTGCCAAAATTGACGCCGATACGCGGGAAAAAGGCAAAGTAGTTTCTGGCTTCCGTCGCACTACAGCTTTTGGTTTAGACCTTGCACTATATAGCTTGCTAACCATACCAGTAAACATCTGCTTAGGTTGGTTAGACAACACTATATTTATATTTGTTGCAACCTTAATACTTTATTTCTTCATCATTCCTGCCACGTTCAATGGAGCTACTCTCGGCGAGAAATTCCTCAAGCTCAAGATATCCTCCCAATCAGAAGCCACCAATCTCTGGCAAATTTCTTGGCGTCGCATCCTCTTCGTGATATTGTACATAGCCATCCCACGCTTGGCTATTTTCTTCATCACAATTCTACCGCTTGGAGAAACTAACACAGAAACAATAGCTCTAATTTCCTTAGCAGTCCTCTTTATTTTCTATGGCTTTACGGCGCTTAAATTCCTCTTTACAAACAAACCAATCCTCTACGAAAAGCTCAGTCATACCAAGTTCTCGAGCACTATAAATTAACTTCTTGTATTGAGTGGCCAATCTTCTTTCGACCTTATATTGATTTTTATCGTGACCTTATTGTAGTCTTATTGTAGTCCTAATACAGTCATCACGATCCGTATCATTGTAGAATGTGATATAATAGTAGATAATATGCGGATTCGCGAAAATGTACTAATTTCTAGCTTAACGACTATGCGCCTAGGCGGTCAAGCGCGCTATGTGATCGAAATCGAAACTATTGATGATATTGCAAAAGCCTATAATTTTGCGAAAGAGCATAATCTTCCCACTTGGATCATGGGCGGTGGAGCAAATACTCTGAGCCACGATGAAGGCTTCAATGGCGTTATTTTGCTAAATAAGCTCAAAGGCATCCAAAACATTGCACAAAATGATTGTGCAGTTACCATCAGGAGCATGGGCGGAGAAAAATGGGATGATCTGGTGCAGTACACTTGCGATCTAGGCTATTCTGGGATTGAAGCACTGAGTTTGATACCTGGAACCGTTGGCGCCGCGCCCGTACAAAACATCGGTGCGTATGGGCAGGAACTCGCACAGGTTATTAAAAACGTCGAGGCTTATGATACTCAAGAAGGTAAAATTATCACGCTCCAAAAGTCCGAAATGAAACTAGGTTATCGCAATACACGGTTCAACCACGGCAAAGATGCTGGGAGATTTTTTATCATCGCCATCACGATTGTTTTGCAGAAAAAAACTCTACAACCACCTTTTTATAATTCACTGCAACGTTATATCGACCAACATCAAGAAACCGACTTTTCTCCTCAGAATATACGCCGTATGGTGATTGAGATTCGCAATTCTAAACTACCGGATCCAGATTATATTGCTAGCGCTGGTAGCTTCTTTAAGAATGTGCGTCTTAGTAAGGATGAGGCCGACAAGCTGACCGACCAAGGTATACCGATGTGGCGCAATGAGGATGGTACTGGCAAGATCAATTCTGGCTGGCTCATTGAGCAATGTGGCTTGAGTGGCAAAAAGATGCGCGGGATACGCGTCAGCGACAAGGCTTCTCTAGTACTAATCAATGAAGACGCCAAAAGCTACGCCGATCTAGATGCAGCGCGTGCAGAGATTATCGGTGCCGTAGCAGAAAAGTTTGGTATCGTCCTCGAACAAGAACCAGTCGAAATGCCAAAAGGAGCAAAATCATGAAGATTCTCAATGGCGCAGAAATTGCTGGGTATATGAAAGCCAATCAGGCTCACCAAGTCAAGAGCTTGCGTTCTCGCAAAGTTCATCCTAAGCTCGTTATCATTCGCGATAGTGACGCTCCAGTTATCTCGAAATATGTCCATCTCAAACAACAATATGGCGAAGATATTGGCGTGCATGTTGAGGATTGGTTACGTAGTGATGTTTCTACGGCTATTACTGAGGCCAACTCCGACCCTTCCGTGCATGGCATGATTGTGCAGCTGCCGTTACAAAACATGGACAATATTGACGAAATATTACAAAATATCGATCCAGCAAAAGATGTTGATGGCTTAGCTACAGATATTCATCACATGAATAACGCTAAAAACGATTATTCATCTGGTGATATATTGCCAAAGGCTTCTAGGCCAGTTTTTGAGTCCGCTACAGCCACTGCGATCAATTGGCTACTCGCTGGCTACGACATCGCCCTTGATAGACTGAAGATTGCTCTGGTCGGCCATGGACGACTAGTTGGCAAACCACTGGAGCGAATGTGGACAAGCTCCGGATACGACGTAACAACTTTTGGACGCAAGAACGATTTGGCCGAACTCAAAAACTACGACTTAATCGTCAGTGCTACTGGTCAACCACACTTAATCAAAGCTACCATGGTGAAGCCTGGCGCCGTAATCATCGATGCTGGTACTGCTAGTGAAGGTGGTGTCCTGGTTGGCGACGTTGATGACTCAGTGCGCAGTCGTAAAGACCTCATCGCAATCACGCCCAAAATCGGCGGAGTTGGTCCACTCACTGTAACGACCTTATTTGAGCACGTCTTAATGGCTGCAAATAAAATTGCTGAGCGGCGTAGTTAGAGCTGAACACAGAATAGCGTGGCTCTATAGTTCGCACTCAAGCAACTAACTCTAAGGGTATCACGACTCCGTAGCATCTCTGCATCGTCCATGCGTGAATAAGCACTCGGGTGCTTTGTCTAGCAAAATAGTTTTATACACTAATCTCGCCTGAGCATTACCGTGAAAGCTTCGGCCGGAATATCAATTTTACCAAAACGCTTCATGCGCGCTTTACCACGTTTCTGCTTTTCAAGCAACTTCGCTTTACGGTCACGATCACCAGTATGAATTTTAACCGTCACATCCTTACGGTATGCACCGATTGTTTCGCGAGCGATAATTTTCGCACCAATCGCCGCTTGCAAAGCTACTTCATAATTCTGGCGCGGAATTACCTGTTTCAGCTTTTTTGTGATCTCTCGCCCTAAGGCATCCGCCTCTGAACGGTGGCACATTAGGCTCAAAGCATCCATGCGATTACCTGCCACCAAAAAGTCCAACCTCACTAAATCCTCTGGGCGATAATCTGAAAGTTCATAATTAAAGCTAGCATAACCCGAAGTAATTGACTTAAGCTGATCATAGAAGTCAGTCAATAAGTTCGCCATCGGCGCTTCAAAATCAATCACTGCTCTGTCTTCTATATAACTAAGATTCGTCTGATGACCACGTTTCTCATTAATTAGATTTAGTACGCCACCAATCATATTCTGAGGGAGAATGATTTCGCCCTTCACCCAAGGCTCACGAATTTCCAATATTGTTGATAAATCTGGCAAGTCTGCCGCCGAACGAATATTCAAATCATCACCATCCGTCGTCGTCACTTCGTAATTTGTGGAAGGATTAGTAATCACTAAATCCAGCTTAAATTCCCGTTCTAAGCGTTCCTTAATAATGTCCATATGTAGCAACCCTAAAAAGCCGATTCTCAGACCAAATCCTAAGACTGGTGAATTCTCTGGCTCAAAAACCAGCGCCGAATCCGACATAGCTAATTTTTCTACCGCTTCTTTCAAATCATCATACTGATCATTAGAAACTGGGAAAAATCCCGCATAAACAAATGGTAGGACATTTTTATAGCCTGGTAGTGGCTCCGTGGCGGGATGCTTCGCCAAGGTCACCGTATCGCCCACTTTAGCCTCGCGTGTAGTTTTAAGGTTTGTGACAATGTAGCCAATTTCTCCAGCTTGCAGATTATCATGCGGAGCCATTTTTGGAGTCAAAGCACCAACTTCAAGAGCTAAACCATTTGTAGCAGTCGCCATCATTCGAATTTCAGAATTCTTATCAATCTGTCCATCAAAGATTCGCACATACAAAACCACGCCACGGTAATCATCGAAATATGAGTCGAAGATCAAGGCACGTGTATCAGAAGTAACACCACCATCATTGAGTTTCCGTGGCTCTGGCGCTTTCTCAACAATCCGATCCAAAATCTTCTCAATGTTATAACCAGTCTTAGCCGATACTGGAATAATATCTTCTGTTGCACAACCCAAAAGATTGATAATTTGATTCTGCACTTTTTCAACATCTGCCGCCGGTAAATCAACCTTGTTAATCACTGGTATGATATATAAATCTTGCTCCAACGCCAAATACACATTCGCCAAAGTCTGCGCTTGAATTCCCTGCGTCGCATCTACTACAAGTACAGCCGTTTCAACAGCTTGCAGGGATCGTGACACTTCGTAAGAAAAATCTACGTGTCCTGGCGTATCAATCAAGTTGAGTTGATAGCCCTGCCACTGCATTTGCACTGGCGTCAGTTTGATCGTAATGCCCTTTTCCCGCTCTAAGTCCATTGAATCAAGCAATTGCGACTTCATCTCGCGACGCGAAACTGTGTCCGTTAGTTCCATCATACGATCCGCAATTGTGGACTTGCCATGATCAATATGTGCTATAATACAAAAATTTCGAATTTTAGCCTGATTCATTATGTTATAATATTAACATATCTAATCAATTTTAGCAATTTTAATCTGTATAAATATGGCGAAGATCTTAGCAGTTTCTGGGGGGATTGATTCTATGGTGATGTTAGATATCTTCAAGGACGAAGATATTATCGTGGCACATTTTGATCATGGTACGCGCCCCTCCTCGCTAGAGGATGCAACCTTTGTCCGCAATCAGGCCGCCAAACATCAGAAAGTTTTCCAAACTGCTCGCAGCGAACTAGGAGAGGGCGCCTCCGAAGAAACCGCCCGCAAAGCTCGTTACCAGTTTCTATATGATCTTGCCAACCAGTATCGACCCGCTGAGATCTATACCGCACACCACCTTGATGACCTAATCGAAAGTATTATTATTAATATCATGCGTGGTACTGGCTGGCGTGGTCTAGCAATTCTTGATACACCCGGTATTCGTCGACCATTTTTAGAGCCAGATCAAACCATGGATAAAAAAGCCATTTGTCTTTACGCCGCTCAACGTCAGCTCACCTTTCGTGAAGACCCAACCAACTCATCAGATGAATATTTAAGAAATAGAATACGTCACCAGATGAATAATTCCATACAAAAGACCGCATTATATAGCTTATGGCAAAAACAGAAAGAGCTTAAGCATGAGATTGACGATCTGGTTGCCACGCTCCTGCCCGAAAACCATATCTGGCAGCGTACATGGTTTACTAAGCTTGACCAAAATATCGCCCTCGAGCTTTTACGAGCTGGCACCCTACGTGCCCATATTTCGGCAACCCGTCCTCAGCTTGAAAACTTCCGTCAAGCCATACTTACCTATGCGCCTGGAAAATATTTCAATCTGCCCAATAATCATTTAATTAAGCTTACAAAGACTACGTTTGAACTATGATTTTTATCATTTCCAAATCTTCCATGCTATAATAGCTGTAACTTAATGTGGAGTTAATAAATGATTACAAAAGCGATTATTCCCGTGGCTGGATGGGGCACCCGTAGGCTGCCAATTACGAAAGTTATCGAAAAATCAATGTTGCCAGTTGGGAATCGCCCCCTCGTAGATTATTCTGTACAAGAACTGGTGAAAGCTGGCGTGACCGATATTTATATGGTCATTTCCAACGTTGAACCCTGCCAAGTCAAAGCTTTCTACCAAGACAACGTCGCACTAAACCAATATCTTGCCGACAGAGGTAAAGGCGACCGTCTCGAGCTTGCAAAAACTTTGCCAGCAAATGTTAAGGTTCATTATCTTACACAAGATCCATCAGGAAAATATGGCACTGCCGTACCAATTGCTATGGTAGTCGAAGAATATAATATTAACGAACCAGTGCTAGTCTTCATGGGTGACGATTTTATCTGGAATCCTAACGGTAAATCCTCTGCCGAGGCTTTGCTGGAAACCTTAAAATCTGAGGAAGACTCCGCTATTTTTGGTGTCGAGATCCCTCGTGAAGACGTCGAAAAATACGGGGTATTTTCCGTCAAAGATGGCTTGCTAACTCATGTTGTCGAGAAACCAAAAGCCTCCGAAGCCCCGTCTAATCTAATCAACGTCAGCAAATACATTATGTCGCCAAGCCTACTGCGTGAAGTGGTTGATTATGTCAATACTCATGATTTTGGACCGAAAGACCAAGAGTATATTATAACCGATCCGATTGATAACTATATTAAGAAAGGTGGCATCATGCACGTCGCCACTACCGATGGCGAATATCTTGATGGTGGCAGCATTGAGGGGTGGTTACACGCTAACAACGTTGTCTGTCAACAGCCATAAACATATTTTCTGCCAAAAATAATATATCACCAGATGAATAATCCAAAAAAGTTTTATTCATTTGGTGATATATTTATGCTAGAATAGTTGTATGAGTACCAAGCATTCTGAACCTAGTTATCAAGAAGCGATCGGTCGCGTCGTCGAGCGACTGCGCACTGAGAAAGGCTGGACACAAATCCAGCTTGCTGAAGCAGTCGGAAGTAGTCAATCAGCCATTCATCGTATTGAGAAAGGCCGGCAGAATATTTCCCTCGACCTCACCAAAAAGCTTTCGCAGGTACTAGGCGGGCAAATTCTCTCTATTAATGATACAGTATCTCAGAGCTATCGTATCAATGGCGGCAAAGAGCTGCACGGCGAAGTTACGATTAATACCAGCAAGAATGCCGCGGTTGGTTTACTTTGCGCTGCCTTACTGAACTCTGGGACTACGACTATTAAACATATTGCAAGAATTGAGGAAGTTTTTCGGATCATTGAAGTGCTTGAATCGATTGGCGTTAAATGTCATTGGATTAACGAGAATCGCGACCTCGAAATCATACCACCAGCCGAGCTGAAACTTGACCATATTGACGTAGAAGCCGCCCGTAAGACTCGAACAATTATCATGTTTTTAGGCCCACTTCTGCATAAATTCAAGACTTTCCGACTACCATATGCTGGCGGATGCACCCTTGGTACGCGTACGATCGAACCACATTTGCGTGCACTATCTGATTTTGGACTTAAGGTCGATGCTTCTAGTTGCAGTGGATTCTATGAGGCCACAGTAGATCATCAAAAGCCCCTCAAAAGCCAATTCAAGGCGGCTCGTTCTATTGAATCGGTGCATTCGTCCTATCCGCCAAAGCGCATCGTCCTAATCGAGCGTGGCGACACCGTAACTGAGAATGTTCTAATGGCAGCAGCACTTTATCCTGGTGAAACCACCATAGTCGGTGCTTCATCTAATTATATGGTACAAGATGTCTGCTTCTTTTTGGAAAAATTAGGGGTCAAAATTCGCGGGGTTGGGTCGACTACTCTGGTCGTACGTGGCAAAACTGAAATCAACCTCGACGTTAAATATGCACCAGCCGAAGACCCGATCGAAGCGATGTCATTTATCTCAGTAGCCTTAGTCACAAAATCTTGCCTAACTTTACGACGCGTTCCAATTGAATTTCTCGAGATCGAGCTTGAGATTCTTAAAAGTATGGGGGCAAAAATTGACCGTTCACCAGAATATTTTAGCGCAAACGGACGTACGCGCATCGTTGACCTTAAGATTCACAAAGCCGAATTAACCGCTCCGACTGATAAGATTGCGCCGATGCCATTCCCTGGCTTAAATATTGATAGCCTGCCATTCTTCTCCGTAATTGCCGCAACTGCCCATGGCCGTACCTTAATCCACGACTGGGTATTCGAGAACCGTGCAGTATATATTACTTATCTCGAGAGTCTCAATGCTCACGTTGAGCTTCTGGACGCACACCGAGTTTATCTAGAAGGCCCAACCAATTGGCGCGCTGCTGAGCTGGTCGCTCCACCCGCCCTGCGTCCTGCCGTCGTAGTGTTAATCGCTATGCTCGCTGCACCAGGCACTTCAATTCTGCGCAATATTTATTCTATCAACCGCGGTTACCAAGATTTCGCTACTCGCCTCAATAAGCTTGGTGCCGATATTAAACCACTTTTGGAGATATAGATCATGGCATTACAGATCAATATCGAGCCACTCAAGGCTTTGGAACTATTTTACGACCAAGAAAAATTAGGTGTCTGGGAGGGAGATTTTATTAAAAATGCCAAGCAACGCAACCTCAAACTCCCAAAGCTCTTACATAAATTCCTCGCTAATTATGCTTATCTTAATGTCAACCGTGGATCTAATCAGCTTTGGGTACCCGACAAAATCGACCAAACTGAAGCCAAAGTCAATGGTAAGAAACAGGACATTCTCATCATCGGTACAATGAGGAATAATCTAGTTGCAATACTCGCTAGCGAATGTGATCAAGCTAACCCAACCCTACTCCTCGATCAGCTACCAGAAGAGAAAGATGATGACATGACTCTAGTTTTTGAAAAATCCAAGCTAGATCTGCAGGAATTTTTGACAATCATGCTTCTAGAAAGTCCTACCGTCTACGATACCGCCACAGTCTACAATCAACCTAATGATACTGAGGAGATAGTCAACAGCTATAACAATGCAGATTTAGCCAAACTTCTCCAAGTCAATGAGCACCCTAAGCACTACATCTGTTACGATGACGAAACACGAGAGTTTCTCGGATTCATTTTGTTGCCAGGACGAGATATTATTCTTAAGTTTAAGTCGTGTTTTGCGATTCATGAGCTTGAAAACATCTTCAATAAAGAATTCTATGAGAACGCTACAAACTGTGACTTTCAGCATGCTTTGAAGATCTTGTTTAAGTTAATTGATCATCTAGAAAACGTCGAAGGTGTTGCTCCAGACTTAGCTGAGAAATACAAACTTGCTGGGCGTTGTTGCTGGTCACTTAAAGAGTGGGGTGAGGCTGAAAATTGGTATAAAAAAGCCGAGCGCATCTATAAAGATATACTAGCGGAAACCCTAGAGAAAGTTGGCAATTTTTACGAAAACCTTGGCGTATTTTATTTTGATAAGGAAGATATTAATAAAAGCCAAACTGCCTATCAAGAAGTTGATCGTTTGAGTGATTTTTCTGGCACTAATAACCCTTACCGCAAAGGTCAGCGCATATTACGTCAGGGCATGTTAATGGCTGATGCAAAACGCTACCAAAAAGCGATTGAACTCTACGATCAAGCTTTAGCAGAATTTCAGCAAGATCCCAAAGGTTGCAAATATGATATTGCCCGTTGCCAACAACTGCGCGGTGAAGCTCGTAAGGAATTAAAGCTGAAGTCCAAGAGTCAAACCTCTTAATGCTCATGCTGTAGCTAAAAGTTCTATCAATACAAGCATTAGCGAGAAATAAATCCCCCATAAATTGTCTCCGTTCTACTTGTAACTTTTTTATAAATTCATATACACTTATTGCATGCCTAGGTAAATCAAAAATACTGTTATTTCTGGTTCGGGAGAATTATGATACAATATATAGCAACAAAGGAAGGTAATATGACGAAAAAAACTACAAAATCGGAGACCGCCAGTGAAGATTCTGGCAAGAAACAGGCCTTGGACCTCGCCATTCAGCAGATCACCAAACAGTTTGGTGCTGGCGCAATTATGAAACTGGGTGATACTCAAAAAATTGATGTCGAATTATTACCGTCTGGTTCACTATCATTAGATCTAGCGCTCGGTGGGGGCTATCCTCGTGGTCGCATTATTGAGATTTATGGCCCAGAATCTTCTGGTAAAACTACGTTGGCTCTACACGCGATTGCCGAGATCCAAAAACAGGGCGGGCAGGCTGCTTTTATCGATGCAGAGCATGCTCTTGATCCATCTTACGCGCGCAAAATTGGTGTCGATACCGACAATTTATTTATTTCCCAACCTGATAATGGTGAACAAGCTTTAGAAATTTGTGAAACCTTGGTTCGTTCGGGCGCAGTCGACCTAATCGTTGTCGACTCAGTAGCAGCGCTTGTTCCTCAAGCCGAAATCGATGGCGACATGGGAGAGGCGCAAATGGGTCTTCAAGCACGCTTAATGTCCCAAGCCATGCGCAAACTCACTGGTATTATCGCTAAATCTAAAGCTACTCTTATCTTCATCAATCAAATCCGTATGAAGATTGGCGTTATGTTTGGCAATCCAGAAACTACTACTGGCGGCAATGCGCTTAAATTCTATGCTTCTGTGCGTATGGATATTCGTCGTATCGGACAGATCAAAAACGGTGAAGATATTGCTGGAAACCGAACCAAAGTCAAGGTGATTAAAAACAAAATTGCTGCACCATTCCGCACTGCTGAGTTTGACATCATGTACAATGAAGGTATCAGTAAAGCTGGTGACATTTTAGATATCGCTGTACAAAGGGGCATCATAGATAAAGCCGGAGCGTTCTTAAAGTATAAAGGCGAAACTATTGCACAAGGTCGCGAGAATGCAAAGGATTTGCTAAAGAAAACCCCTGAACTCATGGAAGAAATCGAACATCAAGTTCGTGTTGCTGCGCACCTTGAACCAGAAGAAGACCCAGATATTCTCGTAGATAATATTACAACTGAAGCATAATGCTTAAAATTGAAGGCTTAGAAAAGAGCTCTTCCGGCGATACTTCAAAAGATTGGCTTGCACAATTTAACGAGCAAGAACCAGCTCTTACTATTACGCAAATCACTTCTGGCGTCCGCGATCCCAATAGAGTAAATGTCTTTATTAATGGCAGGTATACTCTTTCGCTGGATATCAGGCAGGTTGTTGATCTACACATTAAAGTCGGCAGAAAACTAAGCCAAGATGAATTACAAGATCTACATAAGGCTTCTGAATTTGGAAAACTTTATAAGCGCGCGCTTGAATGGGCATTGTCTAGACCGCATTCCATTTGGGAAACGCGTGAATATCTAAGGCGCCGTCAGCTGCATCGTATACAAAACAACCGCAAACGTCTTCAGGACGAACTAAAGCCTCTCCCAGAAATTCAAGATGAAACTATAAGTTTGGTCTTAGATAGACTTATCGAAAAAGGTTATGTCAATGATCGGACGTTTGCTAAGTACTATGTTGAAAACCGTTTTGTAAAAAAAGGTATCAGCCAAAAGCGACTTGAGCTTGAGCTACGCAAAAAACAAGTTCCCGACAACATCATAAAAGATGTGTTATCGAGTTCTACACGTGATGAGAAAACCGAATTACTCAAAATCATTCAGAAAAAACGTCACAAGTATGACAATCAAAAGCTAATTAGCTATTTAGTGCGTCAAGGTTTCAAATATGATCTAGTGAAAGAGATCGTGCTATCCGAGGATAGTTCTTTATATTAAGCTATCGTTGATGAGGCTTCAGGCTCATTAGAAAACTAACAGAAAATGTATAGCTTCTTGAAAAGTGTTCTATGATATAATAAAGTTATGCTAATCAATGGTTCTAGCCTTAATAATTGCCCAGTACTCAGCCTGCATATTGGCGGAGAAATCGCACGCGTAACAGAGGTTGTCGTTGATCCAAATACACTCAAGATCATTGGTTTTCGAGTTACCGGAAAGCTTATCAAAGACGATACGAGAGATATTTTACCCATCGAGAGCGTACGTGAATTCTCTCGAATGGGCATGATCGTCGATTCTATTGACGAATTAGTAAATAGCAATGATGTCGTCAGACTACAAAAAATCTTAAAATTAAATTTTGATCTGATTGACATGAAAGTTGTCACCCGCAAAGGCAACAAGCTGGGTAAAGTTACTGACTTTACTGTGGAGATCGGTGGCTGGAGTATACAACAATTGATTATCCAGCGCCCTGCACTTAAGGCCTTCTTTGATCCACAGCTAATAATTCCGCGCAAGCAGATCATAGAAGTCGATGACTATAAAGTGGTCGTTAAGGATGAGCACGAGAAAGTAAAAAGCAAGGTTCAAAAAACTGAACCGACTAATTTTGTACCAAATTTTATCAATCCTTTCCGTGAACCAGATTTTGCAAACGAAAAAGAAATAGTCTCAAAAAACTAAGTCCTTGATTATCTCCATTAATCCCCTATAATTGATTAGAGGAGGATTGTGTCAGAAGATAATTCAGAACCCATATATTTAGATTATGCTGCGACTGCTCCGCTTTTGTCGGTAGTGAAGAATAAGATGCTCGAGATTATGGAGATGCAGGCTACTGGTCAGGTTAGTAATCCATCATCATTATACAGTGCTGGCCAACGTGGTAAAGAAATCCTGGAGGAAGCGCGTCAAAATGTAGCAAAACTTGTCAATGCTGACCCTAGTGAGATTATTTTTACCTCTGGTGGATCAGAAGCTAATAACACGGTTGCAAATATTTTTTCTGATCAGAAAATAGCTATTTCCGCCATTGAGCATCCAGCGATGCTTGAAGCCGTTAAATCCCGAACACATCAATATGTAGAAATTCCAGTTGACCGTTGGGGCTTTATAGAACTCGTAAAAATACCAAAAGATAGTGATCTGATATCAGTAATGCTGGCCAACAATGAGCTAGGTACGATTGAACCAATCTCGGCACTAGTCGATACATATAAAACTAAGTCAAGTTTTATCCATACCGATGCAACACAAGCATTGGGTAAAATTCACATCGATGTAAGGCAGCTCGGGATAGACTATATGACTTTATCCGCACACAAAATTGGCGGACCAGTTGGGATTGGTGCATTATATGTCAAGAAAGATGTTCCATATCGTCCATTAATTATAGGTGGCGGCCAAGAACGTAGGCGTCGCGCAGGTACCTCCAATCTTCTCCTAGCAGCCGGATTTGGAGAGGCTGCTAAGTGGGCGTGGGATAACTGGAGCTGTAAACAATATGCCAAAGTTGCACACTTGAGAGATAGGCTACGTGATCGTATTTTAAACGAGATTCCCTATTCCAGCATCAACAGCCCTAACAATAATTGCCTGCCCAATATACTAAACGTTAGCTTCCAAGCAGCTGAAGGAGAGTCAATTCAGCTTTATCTGGATCTGGAGGGTATTAGTATTTCCACTGGTTCGGCTTGTGCAGCAGGTGATTTAAGCCCGAGCCATGTCATTATGGCTACCCGTCACGACGCCGAAGTCGCACATAACAGCATTCGCTTTTCCTTGGGTACTAATACTACCAGCACCGATATTGAACATGTTATGAACGTTTTGCCAAAGATTATTAAGAAACTTCAAGGAATGAGCACTATTAAACTTAAGGAACGCCATGAATAACAATCCATTCGCTTACTCAGAAATAGTTAAAGAACACTTTTTAAATCCGCAAAATTTCCTCATGGGTGATGAAGCTAAATACCCCCATGATGCAGAGGGGATTGTCGGCAATCCAATTTGTGGTGATCAAATGAAAATGTTTTTATGTATAAAGGACGACAAAATTACTGACATTAAGTGGAAAACTTATGGATGCGCAAGTGCGATTGCTTCTACCTCCGCCCTGTCTGAGCTTGCCAAGGGCAAATCTCTAGATGAGGCACTCGCCATAGGACCAAAGGAAATTACTGAGTTTCTTGGCGGACTTCCACAACACAAAATTCACTGTTCCGTACTAGGACATGAAGCCCTCGCTGAGGCTATCAAGTCATATCGCTCATCCACACATCAACGCTCTTGACGCAGTAACGGCAAAACAAGTTAATGATACATATGTGTTATAATTTATATAATACAGAAAGGAGGATTTTATGACAAAGAAAACTGGTTTGATAGTAGGCATGAGCGCAGCAGTAGTAACTTTACTG
The DNA here is from genome assembly GCA_003979185.1 of Candidatus Saccharimonadota bacterium. Lineage (GTDB taxonomy): Bacteria > Patescibacteriota > Saccharimonadia > Saccharimonadales > Saccharimonadaceae > Nanosyncoccus. The sequence goes on from RYWJ01000006.1 coordinate 21,659, forward strand.
GCACTCATCAGCATTACAATTTGGCAAATCTCAAAGAACAATACCGATGTTGTTGCGCCTTTTAATGATTACGAGCTGTCCACGATGAAGCAATTAGCGACCGACATTGACTATAGTCAGTATGACTTAGCTAACATCATCCCCGCTAATGAAAATTCTGGGAACTTACCAGAGAACATTCTTGGAAATCCAGATGCGCCAGTTATCATTACTGAGCATATGGACTATCAGTGTACCTCCTGCGCTCCGATGAATGTTCATGTCAATAAAATTCTCGAGGAGTATGATGGAAAAGTTGCTTTCGTCTTGCGCGCTTATCTTTTGCCATATCATAGTAGTAGTCCGAGAGTTACTTCTGCTGCCAACGCCGCCGCTATTCAGGGTTATTGGAAAGACTATAAGGACCTAGTTTTTGCGAATCAAAGTGAATGGTATGAATCAGAGGATAACGAGCTACAGAATCAGCTTGAGGAGTATTTTGTTCAAGTTTCTAATGGCAAAGGTGACCTGAAAAAGTTTCGCGCCGACATGGCTAGCGAAGCAGTAGCTAAGAAAGTAGCATTTGACTTTGGCATTGGCAACGAAATTGAGATTGGCGGCACTCCATGGTTCTACCTTGATGGGGAGTGGATTGAGAATCCTGGCGACATCACCCAAGCACAATATGCTGATCTAATTCGCAAGGCTATCGATAAGAAACTTAAAACGTTAGAATAAAATCATTAAGAAACGACCTCTATCATTCGTATAGCCCTTTGAATATTCTTGAGTCTTCTTGCTCAGCAAAAGCTCGCCACATTAAAGAAAAGTGGCGAGCTTGATGACGAATCTTGGACTATTTGACTTTAATCAAGGGCTTTCGCCAAATAGCTGGGTAGTCAGGCAAGTCCAGTAGTATTGCGATCGTGGCAGCCATATTTGATAATCCAGCGTCCTTTAGATTTGCACTAGAGTATTTTTTAGCATTTGTAGTATTATCGTAGAAAATACATGGTACCGGATTTGTAGTATGAGCAGTTTTTGCTACGCCATTTTTATCCAAAAGCTCTTCCGCATTACCATGATCGGCAGTAATGATCATCATGCCGCCCAGCTCATCAACTTTCTTGGCCAAACGCGATAATTGCAGGTCTATTGCCTCCATCGCCACAATCGTCGGCTCTAACTCACCAAAATGTCCCACCATATCGCCACCAGGGTAGTTTAATCTTACAAATTGAAATTTCTCCATGGATACTAGAGCCGCATCGGTAATTTCCGCAGATTTCATCCATGGTCGCGTATTAAATGGCAACGTGTCCGACACAATTTCTACTTGACCTTCACGCGGCATTTTCTTGTAGCTATTACCATTAAAATAATAAGTAATATGTCCAAACTTTACCGTTTCGGAAATCGCCATTTGTGAAACTTTATTGTGTCCCAAAAACACATTGAGTGGATCGGCAATCTTGACTGGGGGTACCAAAATATTTTTCGGAAGATGTTTGTCTGAGTTATATTCAGTCATTGCCGCGAAAAAGATCTCTGGCAACCAATTTGAAGCTTTTTTCTTGGATACTACTTCAACCTTGGAGAATTTCATTTTGGCTTGAGGCTTAAGAGAAAGCTTATCATTCTCTACTCTCGCCGCAACATTCTTATTGCGCGTGACTTTTGCGCCGGAATTGCTACGATCAAACTTATCAAAATCTTTTTCTGTAAAGGCTTGAGCAATCTCTACGGCACGATCAGCCCGAAAATCATAATAAATAAATGCGTCGCCGTCTTGTACTTTACCAACTGGCACAACTTTTCGTGCAGAGTTAATACTCGTATCCTTGGCCTTGATAGAACGTGAAGCTAAAACCGAACGTGAAGCTAAATCTTCTACAATTACAAAAGCTGGTAAATATTGATCCTGGATCTTAGGATTCTCTTTACGAAAAGTCTTGATTGCCTCCGTGGCACTCTTAAATTGCCTTGGCGCTTTACCGTGTACCATCATATCCCAACCGAGCTTCACCATGTCCCAATCGCTTTCGTAGCGATCCGCCACAGCCACCATACGACCAGCACCGGACGCAACCCGAAAGTCTGCATCCTTAAATTGACTACAAAACTTCTCCAAACGCTCAATATATTTTGGCTCAGATTGTGGTGAAACATCGCGACCATCAAAAACGCAGTGAATACGAATCTTTCGCACCCCCTCACTGTAGGCTTGTTTTATCATTTGCTCAAGATGTTTAATATCGCTATGTACTCCCCCATCAGAAAAAATACCCGCGAAGTGTAAAGTTGGATGAACTTTTTCGTTTGCCTTCAAATATTTGATTGTTCCTTGCCAAGCTTTCGACAGCCAAATATCACCCGTCGCAAAAGCCGCCTCAATCTGGGCCACTCCCTGCTTAATAATTTGCCCAGATCCTAAGGCATTATGCCCAACTTCAGAATTCCCCATCTGACCAGGCATAATCCCTACTGCTTCCCCAGATGCTTGCAAAGGAATATTTAAATACTTTAACATGGCGGAGTCAAGAAACTCAGTATGAGCTTGACGTACGGCATTACCGCTTCGATGCGCAGATAAACCTACTCCATCCATTACTACTAATACTATCGGACCATCATAATGTAACTTTTGCATATAGTATATATTATAACATAAGAACTTTAATCCATTCTTAGTTCTATAGAAATAAGGCCGCCAATTGGCTGCCTTATTTTCTTAACATTATCCGACTACTTTTGCTATGGACGAGGTACTTGCTGTGTAATGCAGTGAATATTTCCGCCACCCAGCAAAATCTCACGCGCATAAATCGGCTCAATTACCTTATCCGGAAATAGTTCTTGCAAAGTATCGATAGCTGCTTGGTCATGCTCATCATCGAAAACCGGCAAAATTACTGCTCCATTACAATTGTAATAGTTTACATAGCTAGCTGGAAGACGATCACCCTCACGGCGTGGGAATGTGCCCTCAACAATATCGACGCCCTCAGATTCCTCCTTTGTAATAGTGATTGGATTTGGGACGTGAATTTTAACAACTTCGATCTTACGACCCTTAGCATCAGTTTGGCTCTCAAGATAATCAAGTGCCGCTTTAGAACGCTCGTATTGAGGATCGTCTTGATTGTCTTCCCAGGCAAGCACTACTTTACCTGGAGCAACGAACTGACAGATATTGTCAACATGACCATTAGTATCTTCGTCCATATAAATTCCCTTTGGAATCCACAGAACTTTCTCCGCACCAAGATATTCTAACAACTTCGCCTCAATCTCTTCTTTCGTCATGTTTGCATTGCGACCTTCATCAAGTAAACATTCTTCGGTCGTCAAAATTGTACCCTCACCATCCGAATGAATACTGCCGCCCTCGAGAATAAAATCACTCAGACGATAGCGATTGACCGCTTCGATGGCGCACATTTTCGCAGCGACCAAATCGTCCTGATCCCATGGAAAATATAGCCCATTCACCAAACCGCCCCAAGCATTAAATGACCAGTCGACAGCACGCATATTGCCACGCCCATTGACCACAAACGTCGCACCACAATCACGAATCCAAGAATCGTTGTTGGAAATTTCCACGACCTGTACATTCGGCATGTTCATTTCTAAAACGTGCGGGTATTGACCTGGGTTTACACCAACCACAACCGGCTCATATTTCGCAATAGTCTGTATGACTTTCTTGAAAACTTCTTGAGCGTTCTCAGCGTTATTTCTCCAGTTATCACCGCGTTCTGGCCACAATACATAGGTGCAACGATGCTCGGCGAGTTCAGATGGCATATAGAATCCATCTGATTTTGGTGTAGTATTATTAATTCGCATTTTCCTCCTATTACTTGGTGGTGTTAACCTTCTAGCCAACACCACCAAACTTTATTTTCTATCTTTTATCGTGACGTACGAGCTTTTACACGCTTACGGCTTGACGACTTCGCATTAAGTTGTTTACGACTCATATTCCAAACCATAATTTCGCCAATAATGATTGCAATTGAAGCACCGACGATGAGTGGCCAATTATATTCAAACATAGCAACATTAAACTCTGGGAAGAGCGTAAAGAATAGTGCGACTAAGATCAATAGGAATGGCACAATACCAAACAATGTAATCTTGATTCTACCGCCATTAATCCAATAGCCCTTCTTGACCGCTGGCCCTCGTTTGTGAAGCTTTAAGAAAGCCATAAACATTGGCAAGTATGACAATAATAATGTCACTAGGCTAAGCGAGAAGAAAGTCCAGAATAAATCAGCTGCTTCTGGGAATTTCCAACCAACGATAATACCGCCGATAGCGATAATTGCACCAACAATACCTGTCCAGATTGACACAACGTATGGTACTCCATTCTTATTGCGTTTTGCCCAAGATTTTGGAAAAGTTCCATCTTCCGCTGCATAAGCAATCACGGAGTTGACGCCAAAATTCCACGAAGAAATATTTGCAATCAAGGTATAGATAAACATACCACCAACCACTACAGTAATTGCTTTAATCACGCCAGCAGACGCGCCAATAGTAACAAGCATACTATTGTAGCTATCAATCAATCCTGAGCTTGCCTGGATCTCTTCCAATGGCACAGCAACACTAATACCAAAAGAAGCCAAGAGATAGAAGACCGCAATAAGCAGACCACCTACAATAACGGCTTTTGGAATTTCCTTTTTTGGATTATCCATGTCATCACTAAAAGTAGAAACAACTTCGAACCCTAAAAAGTTAAAGATAATCAAAGCTACGAAACCTAAACCAGTAAAATCAAATCCCCCGTCCGCACCAACCATCGGCAATAAATCAGTCCACGAGTTAATTGGATTAGCGCTGCCCTGAGTAACTAATACATATATACCTAATGCGCCAATTCCAGCCATAAAAATGAACTTACAAATCGCCCCAAAATTTGAAAGCCAAGCACTTTGAGAGATGCGTAGTACACCTAGCACACTCACAAGGATGATGTAGCCCATTTGGATAGCCAAGACCAACGGCCAAGTCATTTCGACACCCAGCATTTGCATTAAATATGTAGTAACTAAGTTAGCTAATGACGCTACCCATAGCGGGTAATTGACCCAGTAGTACCAAGCTACGCGCCCAGCCCACTTTTCACCAAAGGCTTTCTTAACCCAGGTATACATACCCCCCTCAGATGGGTACTGCGTACCAAGCTCAGCAGAAATCAAGCCGTAAGGCACGAAGAAGCCAATCAGCATGATAATCCACCAGATATATTGAGAATTGCCAATCGACGCAGTTGGCGCGACAGCATCCCCAACTAGGATGATACAGACCGTTGCCAAAACGGCGCTGAACAACCTAAATTTAGGTTTTTGTTTACTTTTAGGCATTATTTGTCCTCCTTGTGCCTTTTTATATCGTCAAGCGCAGTTTGTGCTACGCCACCAAAATACAAAACTAAACCACGCTGAGCGGTCAAGCGATTTTCTGCCTGATCCCAAGCGATCGAATTTGGGCCATCTAGGACACTATCCGTAACCTCCTCACCACGCATCGCTGGAAGACAATGCATAAACTTAACTTCCGGATTGCGAGTAGCAGCAAGCATTTCGTCATTCACCTGATATTTAGGATAAAACTCACGCATATAAACTTCTTTTGGAGTTTCCTTATCATACAAACCATACCAAACATCGGTATAAATAAAATCTGCGCCCTCTAGTACTTCTGGATTATCAGAAACACGAACGCTACCACCATAAGCCTGCGTATTAGCACGACCAATTTTCAGATAGTCGTCATTTAACCACTTAGCCGGTGGGGCATACTGAACAAAATCCATACCCATTTTTGTTGTGATCATCATCAAAGATGCACAAACCTGCGTACAGTCACCAACAAAAACGACTTTAATCTGGTCTAATGGCTTATTTTTTGGTAAGTGATCAAAGATCGTGATAATATCACCAAGCTCTTGAGTTGGATGGTTATAATCTGACATACCATTAATCACAGGTACGGTGGAATTCTGCGCCAGCTCAACAATGCTTTCGTGTCGATCGACACGCGCCATAATCAGCTCACACATTCTATCCAAAACTTTTGCAGTGTCGCCAATTGACTCATGAGCGCCAAGCTGAATTGCCCCAGGGGCTAAGTTCAAAGCATGTCCGCCAAGTTGCTCCATCGCAACTTCGAATGACACACGTGTACGCGTAGATTTTTGTTCAAAAATCATCGCTAAATTTTTATGATAGAGTGTTTCCAATGTACCGCCAGATTTAATATAGCTGCGCACAGTAGTGGAAACTTTGACCATATCAAGCATCTCCGACTGATCAAAATCAGTTGTATCGAGATAATCTTTTTTGGTCGGGGTCTTATGTTCTAGTTTATAAGGATCATACATATATTTATTATACCTAATTTTTAAGTTAAGCACAAGGATTATATCATTACGCACTTACTGAGTAGTTATCTGTGCTATAATGTAACCATGGGAATTGAGAGAAGTATTGATGCAGAAAAGCCGCACCGCGTTATGGATACCACTGCCGACGAAAATAGCCCAGGCGAACAAGCTGAAGAAATTACCCTACGACCTCTTACGTTTGCGGACTACATCGGTCAAGAACGTCTCAAAAGTAATCTAAAACTCGCCATTGATGCGGTCAAAAAACGCGATGATGGAACTACGCTTGATCATGTCTTGCTGTATGGCCCTCCAGGGCTTGGAAAAACTACTATGGCTAATATTATCGCTCACGAGCTCGGCGCAAATTTGCGCATCACAAGTGGTCCAGCCATTGAACGTGCGGGCGACCTTGCTTCGATTTTGACGAATCTTCAAAGTGGAGATGTTCTATTCATAGATGAAATTCATCGCTTACGACGCACCGTAGAAGAGGTACTTTATTCCGCTATGGAGGATTACAAGCTTGATATCGTGATTGGTAAGGGTCCTGCTGCGCGTTCTGTACGCTTAGATCTACCCCACTTTACCGTGGTTGGCGCCACGACACGCACAGGATCCTTAGCGGGACCACTGCGTGATCGCTTCGGTTTATTACATCGCCTAGAGTATTACAAAATTCCTGAAATTGCTAAGATTATTAATCGTACTGCTAATATCTTGGGTACTCAGATTGATGAAGAGGCTACCGCTTTACTCTCGACGCGTTCACGCCTAACACCACGTATTGCTAACCGCCTCACTAAGCGCGTACGGGACTACGCTGAAGTACATGGCACGGGCTATATTAGTGCCGAACTAGCGCAAGGCGCATTAGACCTAATGGAAATTGACGATTTGGGTCTTGATCCGGCCGATCGTAATATGCTCGAACTAATGCTAGAAAATTATGATGATCGACCAGTTGGTCTTACAACGATTGCCGCATTGACAGGTGATGAAGCTGCGACGATAGAAGACTACTATGAACCCTACATGTTACAGCTCGGCTTAATCGAACGTACACCTCGAGGGCGTGCTGTTACCACTAAGGCAAGAAAACATCTTGAGAAAGTTCGTGCTTCTCAGTCCAAGCAGAACATGTTATAATGAAAGCTGAATAAAGAGAGGAGAATTGATGAAAGAATTAGAAAAAGGTAGTAAGACTTGGAAAAATCTACAGACCGCTTTTGCTGGCGAATCTCAAGCTGCCGTTAAATACGGTTTCTTTGCTTCAAAGGCTAAGAAAGATGGCTTCGAACAAATCGGTGCAATTTTTAACGAAACTTCCGAAAACGAAAAAGAACACGCTGAGATTTGGTTCAAATACCTTCATGGCGGTTCGATGGCTTCCACTAGTGAGAATCTTGAAGCAGCAGCTGAAGGTGAGAATTATGAATGGACTGATATGTATAATAATTTCTCAGCTGAAGCCCGAGAAGAGGGCTACGATGAGATCGCCGCTAAATTTGATTTGGTAGCTGGCATCGAAAAAGAGCACGAGGCTCGTTATCTCAAGCTCAAGGCTAATGTAGATTCCGATATGGTCTTCAAGAGTGATAAAGTCACGGTTTGGAAATGTCGCAAATGTGGTTACGTTTATACTGGCGAATCTGCTCCAGAAAAATGTCCAGTTTGTGGTCACGAACAAGCTTTCTTCGAACTTCGAGCTATGAACTACTAAGATACCAATTTGAGATTATAAATCCCTAGACCCCCAGATAAACTGGGGGTTTCCAAATAAAAAATCACACAGGCGAAAGCTCCACTTAGGTGGAGCTTTCTGTGAGTCTTAGCTGTTATTCAGCTCGCCGTTATTATTGCAGGAACCACCTTTACCTGGCTGCTGATACCAACAATTTGCCGTAATCCAAAAGTTTTCCTTAATCGCGTCATCGGCACCACCAGTCGCCTCAATTTCATACTGTGGATATGGGAAGAAAAGGTCTGCAGGATCAAGGCGAGATTCTACGCGTCGCACAAGCTGGTTAGTACGTCCCGTAGAGTCAACACTGATCTGCACACCAACGAATTTGATTGGCTTGCCATCACTGCCATACAACGTAGTGGCAAAATCTGTCACCGTATCCCCATAAGGCAGTGACACCACGATAAACGCATTGTCATTAGTGTCAATATTTAATCCTGTCAATTCCACTGAACAGGCAAAATCGTTCACAGTCGAACAAGTAACCCCAAATGGACTATTATTGTCACCAGTGCTAATATTCCCAGCATTGGCCAATGTGCCTCCTGTAATCACATTCGCGCCATCACCAATCTTGTTAGGACGCAGAATTACTGTACTATAAGTATAATTGTTGCCATTGTTGGCTTTGTGAAAATCATCTATATTAACCAATCCACCATGTTCAACATGAATGTACGTCAACTGTATTACTGGCGGAACGATTAGGTTATCACCATTTGGCAAATCCGTGTTACCCACACCTTGAAGGCCATTAGGATCTAATGCGCCAGTACCTTCATTCAATATTGAGTACCAGTCAAACTTAATCTTATCAATGGGCTTGTTTTCTGTGCCACTAGTTGCGCCATTATTTATCTTAACTGGTATTACCTTTGTGCGCGTATCAGAACTTAATGTACCGCGATAATCCGGAACTACATCGGAAACTACAACACAAGTGTAAGCCTGATCAGAATTATTATCCAGTCCAGCATCTGTATGATTGTCTGTTTCCTGAATTTTTACTTCCCCATCAGTATAATTACCACCATACAGATATTTCGCTAAGCCAATACCACTGTCACAATCTTTCTGGAATAATAGACTCCTCTGGCAGCCCTCCGCATTAGCATTATTACTCTGCAAACACTGATAATACCGATTCACCGCCATCTTGGCATCTTCTACTCCAGCCATCGCCGAATCATAAGCAGAACGTGATAAATCGTCATCACTACTTTGTCCGGCCTCCGACAAAATAATCCTCATGAAGCTTAATGTCACTACGCCGAATAAAATTGTTGTAAAAATTACAACATACAGTGATGCTACACCTCGTTTTGATGCATCCTTCTTAAAACATAACCTTTTCATACTATATATTATATACTACTTCCCGCCGTTCGTGCGGCAAAATTAAATTTATTTATCCCACAATAGTTAAAGCCAGAACCAAGGTCGAAAAGATTGCCCGAAGTATCCACGCCGTTAGAAGTCGGATCGCAATATTCTCCACCTCGTACAATATTTACTGTACCATTATTAGTTGCTAGAATGAAGGTACCCGCAAAGAATGCCCTCAGTGTCACAGCATCCTGAGAAGCTGGAAAGATTACAAACTCATACAGATCTAGATTTGCATTCGACTCGGAGCTTTCCAAAAATCCTTCTTGTGGCGCCGACATATAATAAGGTGCGCCGTTGGCAAGGATAGTCATATCAATCTCTGGATGTTGCTCATCATTCCAAAAATTCTTAACTTTATAACTTTGATCAATTAGCTGAGTGCACGCATTATAGTTACGATCTACAAACCTAACTAACTGGAACGGAGAATCGTTTGGCCCTTCCGGCAAAGTATGCTCATTACTTTCATCAGTCTTATACTTCAAGCGTAACGTATATCCCTCTTTGATACCATAATAAGTATTCCATAGATATGTATAGTGGCCAGTACAGAAAGCTCCAAAATACTGCACGGTTTTATCTTCCCCGCCTTTTACAGTCTCTCGCGACATTCCCAAGCGTTCATTGTATAAATATCGAAAAGCCCCTTCATGCTTACATTCATTTCTCTTGGTCGACTCACTCTCGCTAATATACATATTACATAGGCTGACGGAATCAATCGATGGCGCACTATTAATCGTCGTCGTAAATTCACTAACCAAGTTACGTCCAACACTATTTACTGCTTTTAAAGTCAGACCTTTTTGAAAAATCGCTGAGATTTGTGTAAAGATCAATGCAATAGCAATCACTAGCATTGACACAAACGCCGTCACTAGTGTTACTTCTACCAAAGTAAAGCCTTTTTTAGTTTGTCTATTGTTTAGTTTCTTCATACGTTACCTAATACCATCTGGGTTATATAACCTTACTACCGCGTCAAGTGAAGTAGCTGCGGAATTATTTGATCCATACCAACAAGTTTGAATATAAAAGTCATAATACTGAGGGCGGCTCGATCCATTAGTCCGCGGACCACGCACGGCAATTACCCAGATGCCTTCGACTTTTGCAATATGCGTGTATTCTGTGAAACTTACAGTCGATAAAGTACTGTCCGAATCACCCGCACTACCTGGACTATCGTACAAAATACGCGCATTCAATGTCGGTGCTACAAATTTGTTAGAAATATCGTCCTTTCCTCTTGCGTAGACTATCACATTTTCTAGATTCGATGCATCCCCTATATCTGGGGTAAGCTTGCGCGTATTCAGCACAAAAGCGTGATGATTCCTTAGGGATTCATCGTCGTAAACCTTTTCACACGCCGTAACTGGGTATTCAAGGCTATAATTATCGACGGCTTCGCTGGCACTATTGACGGCATTCTCAGTAATCCTCTGCCAAAGCTTCGCGTACTGTTGGCACTTCTGGTCCGGTCCAGCATCATCACAGCTAGGCAAAGTCAGTTCGGAAATATATGAACTATGAACAAAACGCAGAGCCTCTGCTTGAGCGTTTAATTCATTACGCGCAGTGACAAGCTCTAAAGAACGTTCACTAGTCGCAAGGCCAAGATTCATCATCGATACCGTTACAATTGCTACCATTGTAAAGATGGCAAAAGCAAACATGACTTCGATAATCGTATCACCGCGTTTTGCGTCCGCAATCGTTATCTTTCTACTTCGCATCGATTCTCCTCGTCTGGATCATCAGTACTGCGCAGCCATACCGCCGAAGTATTACGGCCATCAGCGGCAATACGAACCTCGCGATAAACTCGACTATTATCCGACACTACGCATATGCCAACTGGGTCACTTAGCCCAAAAGCTTCTGGATAACTAATATCTCCGTCATGCTGCTCTTTGAGCTTCGTGGCCAACCTCGTACTTGACTGTCTGCAATCCCCCTCCAAATCATAAGTTTGTTCTGGCGAGAAGATGGTATGGACAGCACTTGAAGTTGGAGTACGAGCTATGATCATGGTTCCGGCAAATTCATTCGGGAATTCTGCCCCGTTTGGCATACCATTCGCCTGTTGTAGTTCGGCTTCCCAAAGAGGAGTGTAAGTCTGAACACTACTTGGGATATTCTTACTTTCATCACCACAAAAAATACTTAGCTTCGCTCCTGCGTCATTATCTGTAATCTCTTCCAAGAAAGGTCGGCTTGTGCCGCGATCAATACTAGCATTGCCTACCAAAGTAGCATATTGAATTACATTACTACCATCATGACCAAAGACGATAATTTTTCCCAAGATCGCTTGATCGGAATTACCGCCGACAAAGATCCCATCGTTATAATTCAGCGTTTCAGGATTAATGACTTCATTATACATAGTACGGATAAACTCAGCTACGCCCTGTACCGAATCGTTGTAACGCTGGCGAGCGATCGCGGCAAAAGATCCACCGATCAAACCCACCAACATCAACCCACCAATACCCAGCACTAGCATTACCTCAATCAGGGTAAAACCATCTTTGGCTTCATCTTGTAGCTGTTTACGCTTCTTCAAATAACGTCGCATTTTAGTACCTCGGTGGTAGTTCACGTGAATAGGCTTCAGAATAGCTAGAGGAATAACGACCAGCTTGAGCATATGCCCAAAGGTAAGTATCAGCACTGAGGTTAAAGACTTCCCCAGAAACTGCACGGTGATTGTCAGGCTCAGTGTTGCCCCCATCATGATCATCGTTCGATATACCATCTGCACCAAACGAACGCTTAGATATTACATTCTTAGTGAAAACTGGACCATTAATTTCAAGACGCTTAGAGCATGTAATGTCCCCTCCATAGTCTCTTACAGATGCTCCAATACTATTATTGCCGCCCAGTAAGTTGTCACCGTTGCCACACGTATTCAACACGCCATTCGGTGCGATTAGCCATGCGTCAACCCTATTGACCTCCGAGTTAATATTAATACTACCATTTTTTGCGATAATTACTACCTGCGGCAAAGTGTAGATTGAGTCACCGGTGTTTTGGGTTAATTTAATATCTCTATCAATTAGCACATCTCCGTCAATACATATGATATTCGTCTCGTTTGATCCTATCTCGCCGAGGCTAAATCCTGTACAATTATTACCGAAATAGCTCAGTAGTCTATCCACTGTCGACGAATTCGCCGTAATCCCTGACCGCCCTACTTCCTGTGTTGTATTACTGATTGACAAAGGCGAATTGTCCAAAATGTCGATGTATCTTGAGCCGTTCCATGCTAACGATGCTCCAGAGCCAAAGCCTTTCTCTTTGTCCCCCTTCACCTGTCCACCAACAACAGCTAAGTATTCCGCCCAAGAGCCATAGACACTGTCAAATGCACCAACTGTAGCTACGCCCGCAAAATCATGCTTTGTATAGTGATTACGCGGAGCTAAGGACGTCACGACGTTCTGCATCCCACCAACGAATATCCCACCATTAAATACAGAAAGCGAGGGTTTCTTAGCAATCGCACGACACGCTGCATCATAATTCGTCCAGTATGATTTGCCGTCCGATTTCCAATCAACTGGCCCATCATCGTATTGCGCACCCCACCAATATTCCCAACGATAGCCAAAAGAATTGCAATATTTGTCACCTACGTATTCTGGCACGAATAGTGTTTCCCCGCCACTCCCCCAATTCCCAGACTGGCTCTCTTCTCCAGCTTGGCTATTAGGAATTCCTGTACTGTCGATATCATCGCTTTTAGCAAAGTCAACACATCTATTATCACGCAATTCACCGCCAAATTTCCTTCTATAATATGCGCATGGGTCAGTACTATCACGAGAAGCAGAATTCAAATTTCCAGTCACACTGGCTGCACTATAGCCAACACTCACCTTGGGCTGGAACGCTATAGCTCGCCACTCCATAATACGACGCGTTTTATACGCGACAGCAGATACTTCTTGTTTCATAGTGGCAGTTTCCTCAACATACATCGGATCAGAATTCGTGCTACCAGATGATGGTCCTTGACCACCAGGATTATCCTCAGCGGGTCTAGTTATCTCTATACAAGACTGCGATCCACCAGTATCCATCTCGTCTTCGATGGAGTATTCCCAATGGTCGAAGAACTCTTGATAGACAGGCTCATACATTGGTCGACCAAACATATCCAGCACTGGAAAGCCAAATTGGTCTACTACTGGCTTGACGCTAACCTGAACCTTTTCTTTCTTGGCCTTACGAGTCAATGTTACAATTTTTGGATCATAGGTTATATTCTCGCAAACTTTTACTGTATCTCCAGTCTTAAGCTGTATCGCATGATGCGTTTCTCCGCTCACTTTCTCACCGGAAGACTGCTTCTGGCTATCTTTAACCGCACAATATTCACCGCTAGCAGGATTTGGCGTAGTATTATCATCGGACTCTACCGTAAACTCACTACAAACATCATCACTCCATTCATCCTTAGGAGTACCGTCAGTAATTTCTGCACTGCCATCACGCTGTTCGTGCTTGTAAAACATCTTATGCCAAAAATCCACGTTAACTACTTTTGAATCACTGCTAATTTTAAGCAAAACCGTACCATCTTCCTTGGATTCTAGAGAATGCTGAACCACATCTCCCGCATCGCCACTGATCGATTTTACACCTGACGTTGACCAAAAACGAATCTGACCACCGTCTTCCTCCTCATCTTCATCGTCAGGCAACTTTTCAATAGTTACACAAACCTCAGAACTCCGTCCCTCGTTCTTGCTATTTGCACTATCCATCACCCATTTGCCCGCATCTTGCTTCCAAGCAATGATTTTTGGATCGTAAGAAATCTTAGAACAAACCCTCACAGATCCAGCGTCCGGCACATCCACAGTCTGCGAACTATCACCCACGGTATTTGGTTCTAGTGGGCCAGCCGTACGATTTGGACCACTGTCAGCCACTGTGTAGTCAGTGTTTGCTGGAACTATCTGTGAACTAGAACCATTATTGTTAACGACCACTTGATACTTAGTCACCGCTGGATCAAAGTCGCCAGAAACACCAGTTGGCTTTACATAATTAAAACGATGTTTAAAATTTACAGTCACCTGTTTTTCTTTAGTCTTCAATGTTCCGCTATTGTTAGAGTCCAAAGTCTTAGTATTAACTGTCAACTTCTTTGAACCACCCACATATGCTTCTGCTGTAGACCATACACCAAAGGTACTCTGGGCACTGTCTTGAGCCATCCCTTGATTCCAACAAAACCAGCTAGTATCTTCCCATGACTGTTTTAGAAATTCTTCAGTAGCCGGAGTCAGCGTTACTCCCGCCTCCTTTTGGGCAGTCCAGTATTTCTTAGCCTGGTCAAATGACTTCTTAACTTCAGCAATCTGCAACGCATTAGGTGCATTACCGGCATATGAAATACCACCAAGCGGTTGAACCTGTTTTACCTGTTTCACATAAGCTAGCTCGCCAGTGTAGTACTGAAATTTGCCACCACTCACATTAAAACGTGCTAACCCCTGTCGATAATATTCTCCCACATCCGCACAGGCTTTATCAATTTTAGTAAGCAGTGCTAGGTCTTCCTGGTACTGATTCTTACTACCAGCCGGTTTTGTCCCAACGGAAAAACGCATCCAAGCTGCGCCCTTACATTCATGCTGACCATTTCCAGTCCAGCTAAATCCACTACTACAGCTACCAACGTTCCCGTTACCACCAGTCGAATCCGTACCACCAGCTGCGCCCCCCTCAAAAGCAAG
>RYWJ01000027.1 GCA_003979185.1 Candidatus Saccharimonadota bacterium
TCACCACCCTTAACCCATATACTATTTAGGTAGTAGCGACGCAGCGTATGGAGAATCCATTGTAACGTTCACCATAGTAGATGTCGGCTGGGATTATACTGGAATTATTGAAACTCAAGCCATTCGCACCATTCTCAATTGCATCCGGTTCCCATAGCCCACCATCGGTAGAAAAGGCTGTACGAGACCAATAGTGGCCCCAAGAGCCGACATTACGTAGCGAGCTAGCATAGACGTACCCGGCATAAGGGAAGTTGTAATACCGGTGCTTATTGCAAATAAGCACGCAAGACCAAAGCTGTCTTATTTTGGGGTAAGTTATTGTTGCGTGGTTGGCTCGTAGTTGGCGATACCTTCAGCAATGATGTTTGGCGTAATATTGAGCGAGGTTGCGATAGTTGCGGCGCAAGCCATATAAGAAATCATTGGCTCGCCAGTCAAGAAGCTTGCCACGGTAAAATTTTTGTTGCCGAAACTCAAGCTGGCTTCAGCACCTTTGCGATAAAGTTTAGAAAAATCAATACGCATGTCTGAATCCGAAGATGCACCATACGTTAAGGTTTCAGTTTTACCACGGAAAGCGGAAAATTCTGGATAATGTGTATCGTCGCGATTAAGCACAACGACTTCTGGATCAGCACGGAAAAGTCCTGCTTTAGCTTCTAAGAAGGCCTTGGCTTCCATCTCATTCATATTCCCTGGTAAGAAATCCGTAATAGCAGCAGTGTAAATCGGTAGTCCATAAAAAACTTCTGAAGCTAAGGATTCGGCAGGAGCAGTAATGACTGCGTAGGTGACCTTGGCCTTCCAAGCATCGTTCAAAAATTTGTGCAACATTGAAGCCTTGATCGGATGATCGGAGGCGAGGATAGCTGCTGGCTGGCTAGCGGCACGTAAGATCTCGTGGACGAAATGAGCTACCGTAGATTTGCCGGTTGTACCAGTGATGCAAATTAGGCGCAAATCGCGCGCTGGGTGACCGTAATAAGAAGCTAGTAATTTGACTTTCGCCCGCTCAAGACGAAGCCGCGTCTGACCTCCAGAAAGTTTCGCAGTATTCTTCATGCCTCTATTGTATCACAAAAAACCAGATAGCAACCTCATTTGGAACGGATTTTGAACCGAAAAGCAGAAATCTTAAAAAATCTTTATCAATAGGTCTACCAAAAATAGAGAAATGTGCTATAATGAAGATGTTGCGAGCAATCGCAATGCTCATTTTCATTGTCAAGTGAGCATTTGAAAGATTTTCAATTGAATTTCAAGATGATGCTCACGCATTGATGTGCACCCGTAGCTCAGCTGGATAGAGCGTTTGCTTGCGGAGCAAAAGGTCGTAGGTTCGAATCCTGTCGGGTGTACCATAGATGAAAAGATGCCAGCTTTGATGTAATAGTAGCCAAAGGTGGCGAGAAGAATGCCTCTAGAAATAGGGGCATTCTTTTGTTTTAGGGATGCAAGGCGCAAGTTGATTTGACAATAAGGCATCATAGTATTATAATGGGAGAATATGGGTAAAAATAGCCTGCCCATTGCGTTGCTTCTAGAGATGAGGGGGTATAAAAATCATGCAGAAGCTTTTTTATCGGCAATTTATGGTCTACATTTTTCTGTTCTGTGCCTGCTTAACGATGCTAGCGATCGGCCACACAGTGGATATGTGCATCAGTACGCAGGTCTGGATCGAGACGGACAACCCGCATTATGACATCCAGCCAGAGGTTCACATCCTTGGCAAAGATTGGTACTATATCTTTGTCTTTGGTGAGGACGCTAGTCGGCTTGATGCAGACGGAAATCCAGAAATATTTTGCGAGTCAATTACCGAGCAGACACCGGGCAATCAATATTATCCGGAACAGCGGCTTTGCGCGCTGTATAGTCATCCTGATAATGCTGAGTATGTCTGGTATGAATCTCAGCCTGGCGCTGCGGAATATGGTATTGGCTGGCGAGGCTGGAGTGGCAAATCCGTGCCTCTAAAATACGGTGGCGATGTGTTGATAGAGAATTGGTTAATTCTGAGATTTGACACTTTGACTAGCTTAGTCTTGCTCAGTTTCTATGCAATTGTCTATTTAGTATTCGCAGTAAGTATGGCTAGGCCACGTGATCCGTTAGAACAAAGATGGCTTTGGATCGTGCCGTGGAAGCGTGGATAGCCAGTATCTAGATGCAAGCTCTAGGACAATATTCCCTAGTATAGCCCCGCACCTTTTTAGTGCCTCCGTTCGGGGGCACTTTTTCCTTGTGAGACAACTGATAAAACTCTAAGGTGTTTAGGTGGATTGCTGAGATGACGCTAGTGCTTGTAAAAATATGGTCAGTCGTATTGCGCGGGAATTTAGGCGGGTCGCCTAGATGAGTCTAGTGCTTGTAAAAATATTGCTATTCGTTATTATGTAGGGGCTAGACGAGGTTGTTTATAAAGCAAATCGGTCAAACCTAGACGATCGAAAATATTTTTGTTATAATAAGCTTATGTTTGGGAAAATCAAGAGTGGGAACACCAAAAATTCGCGTCATCATCAACTTTATGATGTGATGAGTATACAGCCGACAGTTGCGGCTGATACAGAGTTACAGGATAAGATCATCGCTTACTTTAGTAATGGTAAGAAAATTGAAGCTCTTGAGGTTGCGGTCACTGCTGGTCAACGTGAGAATGTCACTAACCAGTTGTGTGATGGTAAGATTAGTGAGCGTGAGTTGAGTGAATTTTTACGACAGGTGGTTTCCAAATGGCCAAATCACGATACGCCAGAAATGATTTTCCAACAAATTTCTCAATTACCAAAACAAAAACAGATTTTATCAGTGATAACTGGGCATAATGCGGCAAATTGGCAGACTGTGAGCGTGGAGGATCTGAAAAATCTTCTAACTCAGCCTTTATCTGGACAGCCAGATTATCGTACACCACTGGGTTTTGCAAAATTTCGGACGAAGTTTCTGGCTGGTATTAAGGCTCAAGCTACTCCAGAGCAGATGTCAGCTTATTATCAAGCTATGGATGGTTTAGAGCGTAAACTTTATGGGAAAAGTTTTGACTTTTATCAACAAATTCAGCTTTTACAGCAAGATTCTCTAGGTATTAGCGAGGAAATGCTTGCGGAAGCCTTTGCTGATCCATCGGATGATGCAAATATTCAGGAGATTATTACTGAGGAGTTGCGCGGTACAACGTTGGCTGTCGCTCCAACTATTCAAGCGACGAAGCCGCTACCGAGTACATCCAGCTGGATGGCGTTGAGTCCAGAGCGGAGCAACGAGATTTTGAATCGTGCTATGATTGACGGGGATCCTTGGGTGCAAGATGGCAATGAGTATCGCCTAGGGGGTTCGACTTTGGTGAGTAGTGGCCTAACGCCTGCTTTTGAGATGAGTGTCAATGATCAAGGTATGGCTTTTTCTACGCCTTTCCAGCTCGGTGATGGTCGGGGTGCGGTGCTAGGGTATATCTATAATAATGATGGGGCTAAGGTACGTAGTTATTATATTAATCCTAAGACTGGGCTTTGGCATTTCGCACCAGATACAATTCGGGGTGCGCGTGGCGAGGGGCTGGGACAAATCGGTGAGGGTTATGGTTTGACTTCGACCATGTTACCTTTTGCCTTGCAAAAAGGTCTTTCTGATCTTGTCAAAGAGCGTGGTTTTCGGGAAATTACTAATGTCAATCCAGATTTTCTGTTTGCTGGGACAGCGCCAGCTTATAATAATCTGCAAGATTTGCGTGAAGCGATTACTCGTGGTCAGGCGCGTAATGATTTCTATCGTGAGGTGGATAATATGCCAATTCTCTCAAATTGGCAGTCAAGCGGTAAGAATAAGAACGCCCCACAGCTCATTTCTGTTAATACGGATTTAGCTCCAAATTTTCAGGCTCCAGTGATTA
Organism: Candidatus Saccharimonadota bacterium; assembly: GCA_003979185.1. Lineage (GTDB taxonomy): Bacteria > Patescibacteriota > Saccharimonadia > Saccharimonadales > Saccharimonadaceae > Nanosyncoccus. The sequence continues at coordinate 3,899 of RYWJ01000027.1, forward strand.
GATTTGGAACATATTCAACGTTGGCTGGACAAGTTTTGGTGGATTGCTTCCCTTCGCGCGATGGGCAGGCCACTTGGGTATTTTGCAGTGACGATTGGAGTCGATGCTGGTTGGGCAATCTTGAGATTTCCTCGCCAATTACCTCTACTGGCTGTCATCGAGACTGGGCGCAGGCTGGTGATCTTGCAACGCCGATTTATGAATACAGCACTCAAGCTGCGGGTTACGGTGATCCAAGTGACACGCGTAAAGGTGGCCTAGTCGGCATGTGGAATCAGTATCTTAGCAAAATCCCGTTGATGCAAGAATACTTATCTTGGCGTAATCAGAGTCGCTAAGAGACCGCAAGGAAGCGAGAGGATATTCATCCCCAGTGCTTCCTTGAAAATAAAAATGAGCGAATAAATTCGCTATTTTTATTTTGTGGCGGAAGCGAGAGGATTCGAACCTCCGAGACATTTCTGCCCACACGATTTCGAGTTCTGTTTTCACTATTTTTACTATCTTATATTTACTGCCCTACCTCTGAAAAAATCATTGATGGACTTAATAATATTCTACCATATCCATCCATATTGGAGTATGAAATGATGTAAACTCTTGATGGCCTTAAAAACTCCATCTATCTGTTATTTAATAAAGAGACCACTTAATAATAGGGCTGGATTGGAGTATTTTTATAAGTCTATTTACTTACGACACACAAACTGCCTAGCCGCTAGTATTACTGTACTACTACTTTTCATTTTTGGAATAATAATGCTATGAGCGACAAACGTTAGTGTATCTATGGAAAGAATAGTACAATACGTAGTAGTAGAAAAACCTAAAACTAATCGCCGCCCGTCATATATTGGCTCGGTCTTACAGCGACATATCTTCCGAATTGGAAATTATGTCATTCTGTCTGTTTTGTCGCTCATTACGGCTCTCTGAGTGTTATTCTCGCCCCGCTGAACTCTGTGGCTATTTCCTTGACTGGTCATTTTCAAGACTGAAAAACTTATGCCAGTTTTTATTTTATAATCAAGTTATGGCTCGGAAAAGTAAGTATCGTCAAGAACTGGCTGACAAAATCGTGGAATTGGTCGGTCAAGGTTATTGCCTGAAGGATGTGGCTTATTTTTGTGGCTTGTCTGACCGAACTATCTTGCGGTGGCGAGAAACGCACCTAGACTTTAACGAGGCTTTTGTGAAGGCTACTCAACGCAGTGTGGAGAATATTGAGGCGATCAGACGGCTTGGACACCGCACTTATAAGAGAAAAACGTATATTTCCCCGAACTACGGACAGAAGCCTCTCATATCGCCCGTAAATCGCTCACAGGGGCAATTATCTCGACCGAAGAACCCTACTTGGCTGGGCTTACCGATTCACCCACGACCGATGTCGCCTTACGCCAAACGTATTCCGCACTATCTCAATCCGAACACTATGCGTGTGGAATGGGTGGAACGTTGGCGAGGCGGAGAGTTCGTCTTGGGGAGTTGTCGAATGGAGGTGTGGGAGGCAAAACATAATCATCATTGCGATATGCTACTTGAGATATATTAGACACCGTTTATTAGCCCTCCTCATTTTCTTTACTTTCAATGACAGAATGCGAACTCACTAATGATATTACACTCCTTAACGATTCTCTATTCAAATATGGGTCGTAGTCTGTATTTAGTAATGCATTTCTATACCATTTTTGAGTAATGGTAAGCAGTTCATCTTCGTACCCATCATCATCTACCTTATGCGTAATAAACTCTCCGTTACGAAAAATATTGTCCAACACCATAGTAAGTTCAGTAGGGACGGTATGCCCTCTAATGATTTCTTCAATTACCTTTGAATTCGTTCCATTATTAAAACTCGCACTCTCGCTTGGTCTCGCTATGCTGATGGCTACTGCGAGCGGTACTATGAAACTTCTGCAGAATCGCTCTAGTGAGGATTGACACACGGATATTCCCGTTATGTATCCTTGGACTATAGATAATGCTAATGCGTAGCGATTAATTTCACGCATTGTCATGCCAAGAGCGTAAGCAATTCCACTCTCTACGTTAGTTGCAGATGCTAATTTCACGTTCATATAATCCTCAACGTCAATAGTTCCTAAAGTAAAAGCGTAATCGTAAAAACGATTTAAGTAATTTGCTCCAGAGAACCTCTCGCCATAGAAACGACAAACCGTATGTGCTAACTGCTCATTATTGACTGGTAGCAAGAAAACTAGATTCTTATTATTGCAAAAATGTTTAATACATTCTAGTGTCTTAATAGCGAACTCTGGATTACATCTATCAAGTTCGTCGACTATAAAAAGTAATTTTTTACCTGAACCTCCGACAACCTCATCGAAAAAACTAGACATAGCATTATACCGCTCGCTTGATGTGATAAACTCTTTCGTCATCTGCTCAATAGTACTTTCTTTTTCGCAGGCATTAAAATCGATTAGGCCGCAAGTGATATTTTTTATAAAATCAGCAACTTTGAACCCACTCAATGCATCTTTAAAGCATTCTAGCCTAAAATTCTCTTCTGCTAATACATCACTCGTAAAACTAAAAAGCAGTGGTTGCAATGCATCGCCGAAGTAATCGTTTTTCCACGCATTATAATAGTAGGGGATAAACTGCTTTTTAAACTCATCTACGACTTCACGGTCAATATTGGGGAATACCTCCGTTTTCTTCTGCTCGCCAATCCACTCTAATTGCTTCGCTATAATGGTTTTACCAGACCCCCATTTTCCATTCAAGGCCACCGTACTAGGCGATGGCATATTGGAGAGCAGATTCATTAATATCTGTCTCTTATACACATCT
>RYWJ01000028.1 GCA_003979185.1 Candidatus Saccharimonadota bacterium
ACATCACTCGAGACGCCTTCTCGCACTTCGACAAATCTGGATCTTTCCAAGAATAACACCCCCAAACATAATTCAAAATAAATCACAACCTAAGCAACAACGCAAAGAACTAAGCCTAATCTACATAAAGCCTACCTTTCCATTATATCACACAAACCTACAAAAGTCAATAGCAAAACGCTTGTTTTTACAACTTCCTTGGGTTTTAGTAGCTTTTATGCTAAAATACAGAGAAGAAGGAGAGTTCATGAATCCAGAAAGATTATCCAATCGTAACGAGAAAGCCTCTTTTCCACGTTCGACTTTACAGAAAGCCGGAGCTAAGGCGATTGGTGCAGTGGGAGATATTCAAGTCCTACCACCAGGAGAACAACATCATCAAAATCGTATTTATTCACCAAAGCTCCAAATGGAAGATTTTAGTGACACATTTTCTGATGCTCGCATCCGTAGTGATCGGGATTATGTCAACTACTGTAAGCTACGTTTCCCCAATCAATATTCTAATGATTTCGAACGATCCGCACAGAAGTTCGAGCGGCTCTTCGTTTCTGGACTACAAATCGGACGTTGGTTAGGTAATTTGCCCGACGAGCAAGGTCAAGTACCGTTCAACACACGCTCTTATGAAGCAACTCCACTTGACGATATCTCACATCGCGTGGATGTTTTTACTACTCTGCGTTTTACTAATCCAATCGAAACCAGTTCCCAGATTAAAGTCCAGCAGCTGCCACTTGCTTTTGATATTACGCTCCAGGATCAACGCCAGCAAATAGTCAATAAACTAACTTGCTGCAACAATAATAATCGACTTAAGCTACCTTTTGGCTTTACCCAAATCCGTTATTACACGGACGGTCATGAAAAATCTAGCCTGTTCTTAGTGCCGAGATATGTCATCGGTGTCAGCAAAAACGATATCGACGAGATTAGCCAGTCCAGTCAGCCCAGCCAATCCCGTACACAAACTACCACCCCTCAGCCGAACCTCAGGAGTCCAGCTAGCCTGACTGCGCGCTTCAAAGTCTTATCTGAGATCCGCGCGCAAAACGAACTACTTCAAGCCATGCTACCAGACGACGCCGAAGAGAGTGACGACCTAAGCCTACGCACCGCTGCAGCCTACATTGAGGCTGCCGACGAACAATTTAATCACGCTCTCCAAGTTTGCACACAAATGATCACAAACAGCAAAATGCTACCAAAAGACGTCTTAGCGAGAATTCAGGATCGTCCAACTCGCACACGGAGCATTATAGAAGAGTACCTCTTAGGAACCAGCCATGAAGAATACGTTGATCGTGGTCGAGCCTATAGTAGACGAAAAGGGAGAGCTTTTGACGATGACGGCAAAGACGATACCTTTGTACAGATCATGCGTTGCACGCGTCAACTTACCAGCGCCCTCTATAGTGGCGAGCATCCCGAGCTAGAAGAGCACCGTACACTCACTTTTCATAATAAAGCTTTTAATATTCCAGAGAACTAGCAGAATGATTAAAATTCGATTAGTCTTGCATAATATTCGATCGGTCTACAACGTCGGTGCGATTCTGCGCACCGCCGAGGGGCTAGGCGTAGAATCAGTCATTTTCTCTGGCTACACCCCGCGCTACGATGATCCAGGACTTTTGCCACATCTGCGCGCCAAGCTCAATCATCAAATTGAAAAATCCGCCCTCGGCGCCGAGAAACTTGTGTCGCGGCAAATTATAGCCCATTCTACACCTGAAGAAGATATAACGCTATTGACAAATGTAATGAAGTGTGCTATAATGGAGGGATATACCATTGTCGGGTTGGAAAATAACCTCTCAAGCGCCGAACTTCCTCGTCAGTTGATCTTAGGACAAACCACCACTCGGACTGGTGAAAGAGTAGACTTTAGTAAGGGCGTATACCTAATTCTCGGCGAAGAGGTCAATGGCATACCTGCCGCAATCCGCCAGCAGGTCGACTACTTCCTTGAGATTCCTATGCAAGGACAAAAGGAATCTTTTAATGTTTCGGTCGCTACTGGTATTGCTGTCTGGGGCTTACAAAATTGCTATTGAAAAACGCCGCCCGAAAGGCGGCGTTGATGGTAGGTAGAAATACATTACGATACGTTAAAGTACCTTAATCGACTTAATTCTGTCTCGAATCCTTCCCCAACGGATCCTTATTGTCATTGGTGACAGTCAGATTCAGCGTCGCGCAAAGACCACGGTGCGGATATTTCTCGGCATAGGCAATCGTGTTCGTACAATGACCGACCGGCGTCATGCCATCAGCACAGTGTACTGCCGATTCTGAAGAAGTCATTTGACATTCGCACGTATAGCTAGGGTCACCCAACAAAGCCGGCATCGTGAAAATCAAACCAAGTGCACAAGGTGAAACCACCTCAATATTCACAATCGCCCATGCGCCATAAGCCATCAAAGCTTGCGTACTTTTGGCGACCAAGATCTGGCTGTTTTTGCGCACGTCCGGATGGCGCACGCTTGATAGCTCATCGAGATAGTCGTTTCTCTGATAGAGCCTATATTGCATGACCAAACGATCAACAAAAATGTGCACCGTCACCAGCTTCCACTCCGGATATTTTCCTTGCAGAATATCCGGGAAAATCTGTTTCAAACGCTTATTCTCTGGCAACTCATTCACCGCATTGATCACCTCGGTGAAACGATGCAGACGTACCAGTTCCATACCAATCGACGGACAGCCCGAAAGATCACCAGGATGCGCATCCAGGTATGGCATAACTGACAATTCCCTATTCCAGCCTACTAAACTCATTCAATTACCCCCTTCTTAGTAAGCACCTGTGTAATGTTCTACCACCTCATATTTATAGTACCATAACGCTAATCCTGAGGCAATGCCGGAATACCCGACTGCGCACTAAAGCCATCATAATAATTCGTCTTGATTGGTGGATGCCCGATCTTATTCGCGGCATCAACGATTTCCTTAATATCATCAGTCAGCTTGTAGATCTTTGTGTCATGCTTAGAAATCAACCCCATCGGCAACATTTTATTCTCAAAGAATTTTGTCAGCGGCCGCCAGAAACTTTTTCCAAAGAAGAAGACTGGCATTTTTGGCATCTTTCCCTCTTGCATCAGAATCACAATTTCGGAAAGCTCGTCCAAAGTCCCCAAACCACCTGGAAAAAGCACATAAACCTTGGCAGACATTGCCAACATCACCTTGCGAGCAAAGAAATACTTAAACTGCAACGTATCAGTCAAATAGGGATTCGGTTCCTGCTCATGGCGCAACGTGATATTCAGACCAATGCTGCGACCACCATATTCGAAAGCCCCTTGGTTGGCCGCTTCCATGATACCTGGACCACCACCAGTAATAACGGCATGACCATTCTGTGCTAGTAGCTGACCGAGCTCACGAGCCTTTTTACAGTATTTGTTATCCTGGCTCAAGCGAGCAGAACCAAAAATCGTCACGCCCTGAGGGTAGGTGCGGACAATCTTCAGGCCCTCTTCTAAATCCCGTGCGTAGGCTTTAGCTCGCTCCACATCGGCTGCTTCTAACTGTTTTAAAATTTCTGCGTCAAACATTTTCCTCCTTTTACTGCCATTCGGCGTTTTCTTCAACTTTCTGTATCGGCATCTCATGCAATTCTTCTTGACCAGTCAGAATCCCTGCCTTCGCTCCGTACTTTTGGGTCACTACCGAAGCATTAGCGGCCGCAAACTCCAAAGCTTTCGCAAACTTTGCCCCACTTGCCAGAGCCGCCAAGAATCCCGACCCAAATGCATCCCCTGCACCCGTACGATCGCGTACCCGCTTTTGCTCGTAGACACCAAGGCGATAAGTTTGTTTACGATTCGTCGCGATTGCGCCCATCATTCCATCGGTCACCAATACAATTTTGCAATAGTTGGACAAATGCGTAATCAACTCCGTCAACAACACTCCTGGCACGATCTGAGCAGCCTCTTCTTTATTAACCAAAAGTACATCTACCAAATCCAGCAAACCGATCAATTTGTCAGTTTGCTCTAACTCTTTCTCGCCAGGATTGAACATCACCTTGGCGCCAATCTTGTGAGCTTTTTCAAAAAACTCTAACAGCTTCTCCATATTGCCACGCAGGCTTGTGACATATAGCCAGTCTGGCTGAATATTATCCAGATCATCAGGGTTAAGATTATCAAAATTTGCCGAAGCACCCCGATAAGCCAAAATAGTCCGATCAGCGTGTCGCACGTCGACTAACACGACCGAACAGCCCGTATGACCCTCGATAAACTCCACGTAGCTACTATCAATATTTTCCCGATCCAAGCATTCTAAGACTGCGTCACCGGATGCGTCACGCCCTAAATTCCCCATAAAAATAGTTTCGTGTCCATGCCGAGCAAAAGTTACGGCGGCATTTGTACCACTACCACCAACCTCAAAATTCACGCGGTCGATGTCAACTTTGCTACCGATCGTCATCTTACCAAAGATCGAAACATTCTCATCGACTTCCATCCCCTCAAAATCATCGCAGTCCAACATATAAATGTCCTGCGTGGCCGAGCCAATCACCACGATCCGGCTCATAGCAAAACGCCTTTCTTTTCCGATTCCACGACCAAAGATTGATACATAGCTTCTTTATCAGCCGCCTGAGTGATCGCACTACCGACATTGATCACGTCAATACCCGCGTGCGCCAAAGCTCGCACATTGCTCAAATTCACCCCGCCATCCCAGCCAATCTCAAGATCTTGCTTCAAAGCGCGCACCAATGGAACTTTTTCGGTCTGGAGCATATCAATCGCTCCGCCCTGCACACCCAATTGACCCGCAAAAATCATCACATGGTCTGATAAAGCAATACGCTCCTGAACCCGCTTAGGAAAAGTTGTCTTAAGCAAGGCTACGCCGACCTTAATTCCAGCGTTTTTAAGCTGTGTAAATAACGCCGGAATATCATCGTCAACCTCTGCATGGACAATACACAGTGAAGGCTTAATCCGTAAAATATCCGCCAAATGCTCGCTCGGTCGCACCGACATGACATGAATATCTAATTCCGCCCCCTCGACTGGCTGAATACTCGATAATGGTAATAGATTCGTTGGCGCAAAAGTCCCATCCGAAGTATCTAAATGCACCCGCTTAGTAAACTTCAAAAACGCAGCCAGGTTTTCATTATAAACCGCTGGATTATCCGTAGTAATCGTAGGAACAATCACCGCCATAGACTAGGCTTCCTCAAGCTTGCGCATACGACGCTGGTGGCGTTCATCATCTAAAGGATGGGCATGACAAAAGGCCTTGACAATCTGCTCCATCGCGGAAGCTTCCAGTGTATCTGCCGACATACAAACAATATTCGCCCAATCATGCTCGCGCCCTAACACGCCATCGGCTGGAATCTTCGCGCAAACCGCCCTCGCTCCTGCAATACGATTTGCCTGGATACAAACTCCTTGCCCAGAGCCACATAATAGCACGCCAAAACTATGCTCGTCCTTTGCGACAGCATAAGCTACAGCCTTAGCTGGGTCATTAAAATCATCGTCTTGGCTATATTCAAACGCACCCAGATCTTTGACTTTGACATTGGCATGACAGTTTTCCAATAATTTAGTCAACTGCTGCTTCTTCTCGAATCCCCGGTGGTCAGCTCCAACATAAATTGTATATTCTTGCATCTTTACCTCTCAATACCCTAACTCTTCATTATAGCACACATTACTAAATTTGTCAATAGTTTTTAGCTTTACCTTCCAAAATCCACCGCCAACTCCACTAAACGATTGGAATAGCCCCATTCGTTATCATACCAGACCACTAATTTCACTAGATCTCCACAGACTACATCTGTCAATGGTAAGTCCACTACTGCCGAATGCGCATCACCACGAAAATCCGTGCTCACCAGCTCCTCGTGCGTCACATCCAAGATCCCCTCATAATAAGGCTCCTTAGCAGCTCGCTCGAAGACACCATTTAGCTCCTCAACCGAAGTCTGACGCTTGACTACTGCTGTAATGTCCGCCAATGATACTACCAAACTCGGTACGCGTACCGACAAACCATTAAACTTCCCCTCTAGACTCGGGATCGTCAACGCCGTAGCCTTAGATGCGCCAGTCGTAGTCGGGATGATATTCACCCCTGCCGCACGCGCCTCTCGGATATCTTTTGCAACGTCGTCTACCAGCTTTTGCGAAGCGGTGTACGAATGAATCGTTGTCATAGTCGCCTTAGCAATGCCAAAGTTATCCTCTAAAATTTTCATCACTGGTGCAATACAATTGGTCGTACAACTGGCACAGGACAAGATCTCGTCATCTGCCGTCACCACCTCCTCGTTCACACCCAAAACCACCGTCTTGGCACCTGGACCTTTAGCTGGAGCCGAGATGACCACCTTACGCGCACCAGCCTTAATGTGCGCCCGCGCGTCAGCTGGATTACAAAATGCTCCCGTACACTCCATCACCGTGTCGATCTGCAACTTCTCCCAAGGCAACTTAATCGGATCTGGCTCCGATAGAAAGAGGATCTTCTGATCATCAATGATTAAATGCTTATCATCATAGCTAATATCTGTCTCTTATACACATCT
>RYWJ01000007.1 GCA_003979185.1 Candidatus Saccharimonadota bacterium
TGCGGATGGAGTACTCGCTACCATCACGAGTATCCCTAAGGTTTTTAGCAGCACCGATATCGGAGTTTCTACATATCTCAGCCGTCATCTCTTGCATAGTACTGATACCACCAATGTTAGCAACCTTCTTCGGTGTCGCCGTAAGTGCGAGTAAAACCGAAGTACGGTAGTGACCTGAAGCAGCTGAACTGCCGAACTTAGCTGCAAAAGCTAGAGTACCGGTAAGATTAACGGATCCGCTAGAAACCGTGGCATTTTTGATCTTACCAGTCGCCATGTTTGTACCTGATGTATTATAAGCAGGCAAGGTATAATATGTCATACTATTTGGGTTCGCCGAAGCAGTGTCGCTCCATGCCCAGCCCCATTTATTGTCACCGATCGAAGTACCGACTGTACCACCAGTACCAACGCCACCGATAGTTGTGCTAGTGTTGTCTAAGGTCAAATTTGGCGAAGCACCGCTTGCTGCAGTAATCTGCAAACTGTAAGCCTCGATATCACTTGCAGTAATATGAACATTATGCGCACGAGTAGCGAGCTTACCATGCTCAGCGCTCGTAGTCTGATCTAGTGCGCCACCAGATGTGATGGAGAGTGCCGCTGAAGCCGCTGCACGGGCAGATGCGTTAGTATTTTCATCAGAAACAGGGGTAGCTTCATCGCCCACTGCTTCATCGCTAGGCGCATCATTTTCTTCCCCGTTCTCTTCGGTCGGCAAAGTGTCTTCCGTATCCGCTGTGTCTGCTGAACTACTACCACTACCATCAGTAGCATTCACACGCGCACGACTGCTGACTGGGCACATTGTTGCCACAGCCAACAGTACCAGCAATGCCATGCAGCTTGCGGGACCGACAAGACTCTTCCGTGACTTTTTGTTTATATTCATAGTATTCCTCTATTACTTATGTTTTTAATTATACACGAGCGTTTTACGTTTGGCAAGACTTTTTTGGAAGATTTTTTTGAACCAAAAAAATGCACTCTCAACCAACCACTCGGATACCAAACGATACTCATGCTAAAAAAACATAGTAGTGTAAGCTCGGAGTACGTTTTCTGCATACAAGAGTATGATATGCTTAAGTCTGAGTATATTCTATACACTTACGAGTATAATCTCAATACGTCTGAGTACGTTTTTGATGCAAAGGAGTATGATATTTTTAGTCAAGAGTACGTTTTTTACGCTCACGAGTAAAGAATTCTAGCTTGTCGTCAACTTCCATTGGAATTTTCTTTTCAGTCTTTAGTGCCAAACCACCAATCTCACCCTCGATCAGCTCTTTCGCTTCGATGCGTTCCTTCTCGACACTAGCGACTTCTGCCTCGCCAATAATCTCATTGCCATGTTTTACGCGCACCATCGCTCCTGGGATCACCTTGCCTTTTGTGACTTTACCACCAGCGATCGCTTCGGTCTTCGTAATGCGGAATACGCCCATTACTTTCATCGCTCCAAGCTCACTCTCGACAATTTCCTCGCCTAGCAAGCCTTCCATGCTAGTCTTCGCATCATCCAGAAGCTCATAGATCACCCGATAATTACGTATCGCTACATTATCGCGCGCCGCAAGCTTCGCGATATTGGTTGGCACTGAAATATTGAAACCATAGATCACAGTATTACCATCGCCAGCCGCCATATAGACGTCGTTCTCCGTCACATCACCAACACCCGTCGCGACAATATTCAAAGTCACCTCACCTTTTGTATCAATCAACTTCAATGAATCGACTACACTAGTCACGGAACCTAGTACATCACCCTTGACAATAACGTTAAAGATCTTGGAATTATCGACCGACTGCATCATACGCAAAAGATCTGTCGAGGTAACATTTGCCGACATTGCTTCGTTCGCTGCCTCCTGAGCATTGAGCAATGCCATTTTGCGAGCGGTCTTCTCATCTTTTTGTTCAAAGAAACGATCGCCGAAATTTGGCAAATCCTTAAAGCCAGTCACCGTCACAGGAGTAGACGGCGTAGCTTTACCTTTCGGCTTGCCCTGAAAATCGAGCATCGTACGGATCTTGCCATAAACATTCCCTGCCGTCACAAATTCTCCGACTTTTAATTCCCCGCCCGTCACCAAAAGATTGACTACTGAGCCTTTGCCAGTTTCCATGTGTGACTCGATAACCAGGCCTTCTGCTGGAATATCCACATCAGCTTTAAGATCTTCCACATCAGCCACCAGCAAAATACTCTCGAGTAACTTCTCCAGCCCCTCGCCGGTCTTTGCTGATACCGGCACCATGATAATATCTCCACCCCATTCCTCTGGCTGCAAACCATGAGTTGATAGGTCTGCCATTGTCCTTGGCACATCCGCACCCTCACGATCGATCTTGTTAATCGCTACAACGATCTTAGCATTGGCACCCTGTGCGAACTTGATCGCCTCGACCGTCTGAGGCTTCACACCGTCATCCGCAGCCACTACGATTACGACGATATCTGTCAACATTGCTCCATGCTGACGAATAGCAGCAAAAGCTTCGTGTCCTGGCGTATCCAAGAAAGTAATCATCCGACCATCGTGCTCCAGCTGATAGGCCGAAATATGCTGGGTGATACCACCAGCTTCGTTCTCAACGGTCTTCTTATGCAGAAGCGTATCCAGCAAAGTGGTTTTACCATGGTCAACGTGACCCATAACCGCCACGACTGGTGGGCGCGACACAGCATGTTCGCTTAGTTCCTTGCGATAACCATCACTGATCTTGGTAGTGGTGTTTTTTCTCTCTAGGCGAACATTAGCGAACCCTAATTCTTCAATCATAATCTCCGCTGTTTCAAAGTCTAGACGTTGATTAATCGTGGCTACGATGCCATTGCGAAATAGCTCACCGATCAACGCCGTCACAGACAAACCTAAGGCCTGCGCCAACTCATCCACCGTAATCGAGCCAGCGATTCGGATAACTTTTTCAGCAGCATTAGACATATTTTCGGAGGCATCCGAACTCATTCTGGCTCCTTTCTGTATATTTTAGGTTAACTTTAGATAGCTTGTCTTATTTTAGCACAATTTAACAGTTTTGGGAACCAGTTTCATCTATTTGGTTCCTATTACTTATATTCATAGAAAAGGGCGGTCCGAAGACCGCCCTCAACTGGGTTTCTAGGAGTTAAGGCACAAAATCCTTTCGCTGTGATTAGGCCGCAAGGTCAAGATTCGCAAAGGGATCTTTTACCTCGTTGTCAATCGGCGGATCCTTCACGCCGTCACCATCACCAGGCTGGTTTGTGCCATTGCCAGTACCAGTGTTGTCGCCGCCTTCAGTGTTACCGCCGCCAGTGCCAGTGTTCCCTTCCTCGCCTTCAGTACCACCAGTGCCGGCGTTGTCACCACCTTCGGGTGTACTAACATCGCCGCTATCACCGCCGGTACCGGTATTATCGCCACCTTCAGTGTTGCCACCGCCAGGCGTGCCACCCTCACCAGGTTGCTCGGTTCCATCCGGGTTGCCCGGTTTTTCAGTATTCTCACCGTCGGTGTCTTTGTTGCACTCGGGGCAGGTGGCAGGATCATTATTGTGCTCGCACTTACCGTCTTCAATCTCGCCATCCGTGTCCTTATTGCAATCGGGGCAAGTAGCGGGATCATTATTGTGTTCACACTTGTCACCCTCTTCGCCCTCATCCGGGTTACCCGGGGTGGGATCAGTGGGTTTGTAGTCCGGGTCCTTGGCACCGCATTCAGTGCAGACGCCGTCCTGATAGTTGTGCTTGCCATCTTCGCAGGGATCTTTGGTCTCCTCGGCGGGCGCAACAAAATCGCAGTTGGGACACTTTTCGCCGGGCTTCAGGGCAGCATGACCAGAACCGTCGCATTCTTCGGGCTTCGGATCGGGATCAGCCGGTTCTTCTGCCTGGCACCACTTACAGACACCGTCCACATACTCGTGGCCGTCCTTGGCACAATCGTGCGTAGGATCAGTCGGCTTGCTGGGCTCTTCAGGCTCCACCGTGGCTTCAGTCACGACAAAGGTCGTCAGATGATTCACGCCAAAGGAAACTTCGCCCTTGTCGTTCACTTCATAGACGGCATCCGCATCACCGATCGGCTCCAGCACCTGCTGGTCGCCCTCAGTCTTCACGAAGTAGACCTTAACATTCTGGGCACCCTCGGGAGCTTTCGCAGTGATCTGAATATTGTCACTCAGATCCTTCACGTTAGCAGCCTCGCCATCGACTTTCAGGGTCACGTCCAAAACAACGGCATTGGTCATATCGACCTCGTTCTTGCCGCTATCCAAGATAGTGTCACCATCTTCGCCTTTCAGACTCTCAGCCAGAGCGTCCTTATCGACATCCGCCACAGCCAGCTCAACATCAGGAGCCGGCGCACCTTCCGCAACATCGCCCTGAGCAGCCAGAACGGCTTCCAAGGGCAGAGTCACAGTACCAGTGTCGCTATTGACGGTCACGAGAATGCTTTCAGAAGCATTACCCTCGTCGTCAATCTTGCTTGCTTCCACCAAGACCGCCACCACGTCAGCACTCAGAGTCACGTTGGTTTCGCCAACCTTCTCATCGCCTTTAGTAGCAACGTCAATGGTTACGTTTAGCGGGGCTCCCGCTTCACGATCTTCGTTGTCAGCGGCCGCCTGCAGAGCTTCCTTGATAGCATTCACGCTCTCTTCATCACTGCCAACCGTCGCTGTGGTCTTGCCATTGCTGGTTTCGGGAGTCACCGTCACCTCGACGGGCACAGGAGCGGGCTTGACCGGCTCCTCCGGAACATCCGGATCAGCCGGTTTCGTAGCGTCGCATCCAGCGACAGTACACTTGCCGTCCTCACCCCAAACATGCTCGTGACTGTCGGGTTTGTCGGGCTGCTCGGGCTCAGTGGGACGATAATTGGGATCCTTGGCACCACATTCAGTGCAAACGCCGTCCACGTAGTTATGATCGCAATCGGGCTTAGCGTCCGGCATGTCGACACCACAAATGTCACACTTGCCGTCCTTATTCGCATCGACGTGATCACTACAAGGGGGGGGCACAGGAATGCTGGGGCCAGGATTGACGGGATAGTTGTTGCCAGAACCTCCGCTGGAACTTCCAACAGAGGGTGCCGAAGTGGTGATGCCCAGACCGGCAATCACCTTAGTGCCAGTGTTGTTGGTTGCAACTTTACACGCCAGGTTCTTGCTTTGAGCAAGTTTGACATACTGCTCCAGCGCCGGGTTGTTCTCCGCCAGCTTCACCAACGCCGGATTGGTCAACCGTACGTTGAGAGAAACGCGCTGCCCACTCTGCTCGGCCTTAAAGGTAATCGTCATGGTTTCCTGATTGACTTCCTGTACGCTGAGGTACTTGTTGTTGGAAGACTTGGAATTGTCCACATCAATTGCCCAGCCGAACTTTTGAGCCAGCTCGGTGGGGATCACCCGCACTGCATAGCTCTCGCCAGCCTTCAGGTTCATCTCGGTGACAGAAAGCTTCAGATACTGGGCGCTAGCGACAATCGCTTTCGCCAATAGCTCCTGCTCAGCCTTCTCCTCCGCAGTGAGGACTGTCGCGGCGATGGGCTCACCCATAACGCCGTCGTTCACATCCGCTGCATGTGCCGTCACCGACAACGAAAGCAGCAGGCAGACAACCGTGGCCAGAGCAGCCACTTTGCTCATGATTCTACGCATACTTACACATTTCCTCCTAGTTGTTAAAGTGCATCCGGTTTATGGAATGAATCTTGTTCAGGCCTTATCCTTAATCGGCGTTCCCAAGACTTTCGCTTCCTATTGGAAGCAGGTACCTATATCAAAGCACTTGTGTGCCTGATATACATCAATGCAACTGTCGTTACCTCGCTGCAATTACTCAATTGTACTGGAACTATGTGCTAATGTAAATGGATATTGTAAAAATTACAAGCTAATTAGAATAATTGGAGATTTTTACTTGCTTTTCTGAAAACTGTGATATAATGGAACTATCTGACAGGTTTCCTGTGTAAGATAGTTTGTTATTCCCCGGTAGCTCAATGGTGGAGCAAGAAGCTGTTAACTTCGAGGTTACTGGTTCGAGTCCAGTCCGGGGAGCCAAATTTCCGTTTTAGAAGTATAAAAGAACAAGTCGATGCCTTTCAATAGAGAGAAATCGACTTTTTTGTTGGTCGATTTTAATCTTCTGATATAGTTTCCCTCAAGCCTACAATTCCCTCCACGAAAGCATTGACTTTTTATATAATCTGTGATACAGTAATAGTATCCGAGCAAGGCGAGCTTGATGACGGATTGATTTTGAGGTGATAACGCCAGAATGTTCAGAAGAAGTGGCAGTAGAAAAAAGCCATTTCTCCTCTATAAAACTTCATTCGATCCGCTCTTCACTGCGCCGTTTGGGAGTTAAAATTGTACCATGGAATTTGATTTTGAACAATTCTTCAGCGCCGACAAAATCTACATCACTGTAGCAGTTATTGCTACCGTGTTGTTGTTTTTGGTTTCGGTGCTGGCCGGCGTAACAACTCGTCGACGCCAACGTGAGGCGATGGATCGGTTCAAATATCGTCCGCGCAAACATCTCATGGTGGGCGCGACGAAGCAATGTTTCCAAATGCTCAATAATCTTTTTGGTCAAAAATTCTACATTATCCCAGAGGTCAGTTTGTCTTCGTTGCTCAGTCATAAAGTTGGTACGCAGGATCGTTACGCCGCTTATCGTTTCATCGAGAATAAAACCGTGGATTTCGTGCTTTGTAATAAGCGCACATTGCGCCCGATCTGTGCCGTCAAGCTAGAAGAAGGTATTCGTAATGATATCAAAGAGCCTGGCAGCGACCCGCGTGATATGGAAAAATTCTTCCGTAGCGCGCATATTCCTTTTATCTACCTCGAAAAATCCCAGCGTCTGACCGAAGAATATATCATTGAGGAATTCTCACGGGTGGTCTATGAAACCAGCAAGATCAAGCCCGCTCCACGTGGTCGCAGAAAGAAGACCGACGACACCGTAAGTATCAAAGCCACCAAGTCCAGCCGCAAAGCTGCTACATTTTAAGACTAGCCAACCTTTACTTTACACTATCTAACTTCCAGGCTAGCACGCAACCGTTAAGCCAAGTACGGCGACGACGCTATACCAAAATAGCCCCTCTCATCAAGGGGCTATTTTTAGATCTATGATGCTCTGATTATTTTGCAATTGTCAGAGAGATCTTGCGACCGTCTTTGTCAACGTCGAGAATCTTGAACTTCTTACGTTCGTTCAAAGTGAAAACTTTCTCTGGATCGACGTCGTTACCATTGCCAAGCTCAGAAACGTGTACCAAGGCCTCAACTGCTGGTGAAATCTGCACGAAAGCACCAAATGGAGTGATGCGAGTGATAGTTCCCTCGACTTCATCGCCACGCTTAAGATTGCTGGCCTCAGATAGCCATGGATCCTCACTCAACTGCTTGATCGACAGCGATAAGCGCTCCTTATCGATAGCGATGATCTTTGCCTCGACTGCTTCGCCAATCTTGACATAATCTGATGGATTATTTACACGCTCCCAAGAAATCTCAGAAATGTGAATTAAGCCCTCAACACCATCAACATTCACAAACGCGCCGAAGTCAACTACGCCAGTCACTACACCTTTTACGATGTCACCGACAGTCAATTCCGCAAAACGCTCTGCCAAACCGTCTTTTACAGCCTCTTTCTCAGAGAAGATAAGCTTATTGTCTTTGCGGTTTGCATCAAGAATACGCACTTTCATTGGCTTACCAACAAGAGAGTTCAAGCGCTGCAAGATTTCGTCCTTGTCAGCAGAACCAACCCGTGGATAATGCTCGGCCGAAAGCTGAGAAACTGGTAAGAAACCGCGAATGCCCTCGTACTCTGCCAACAAACCACCGCGGTTTGCATCAAACGGAGTGACCTCAATCACTTCAGCATTATCAATGCGAGATTGAATCTCATCCCAACCCTTTTCCTTAGCGGCCTTGCGCAAAGATAGTAAGACGCTACCATCGCCCATTTCAGCTTCGATTACAGAAGCCGTAACTTCGTCGCCGACCTCAAGATTTTTGGCGAATGATACCTCGCGACGCGGAACGACACCAACGCCACGCGCACCGAGATCAATCAAAATCTCGTGCTTACGGATCGACATTACAGTACCCGTAACAGTCTCCCCAACTGTTGCGCGCTTTACGCTCTCCTCGGAGCTTGCCAACAGTTCATCCATTGTTAATTTGGCTTTTGCCATAAAATTATATTATCCTTTCTTCAGGCTCGTTCAGGAAAACCGAACAGATCTATCATAAACTCGTGATTTTGCGAGTTTATCTCTAGTAGACATCTCCCTCGATCATCTTGAACGAACCCGAAATCTACCTCTTATTATATCAAATTCCCACTTCCCTGTCTAGAGCCGATTATCGCAACTCGGGCAGTGATAAACCCCGTCCCGCGTCTGAAAGCAAGTCAGACCGCACTCCGGGCAAGTTGAGCGCTGATGCAGCCAATTCCGATAGCTATCCAGCTGTTCCTCTGCAAAATCTTCATCATAATATATATTATATATGTCACAAAGCTCTCGAGCTTTTTCCCAAGCCGCACACTCCATCCGCAAACGCTCTGGATCAGTCTGATAAGATCGGTGTCCCAGCAGAGCATGCCCTACCTCGTGTAAAATTTGCATGCAGTAGCGGTTTATCTTCGAGTTATCATTCAAAATATTATACTCATCAGCCTGTGTTCGACAAGGATTCGAATTGCTATCCATAACACTGCATCCATCAGACTGTGTTCGACTAGTGCGCGCCGAATTATGATTTTGTTCATAGATAATCGTGCGCGGTGGGCGAAAAGTAAATTTTTTACCACTCCGAAACCGCAAATTTGGATAATCTCGCCGCAAAATACCTAAAATTTCTTCAGTCTGCACCATATTTTTATTCACCTCCGGTTAAAATCATTATACGCTGGGCGGGATTATTTGGCGAGCATAAACATAGTTATATTGCTAACGACTGAGATCTGGTAAAAACCGAACATGAAAAATCCTCGTTTATCCAAAAACCCGAACAAGGTATTTTGGGACCTGATGCTAGATGTCGCCGTAAGTCATAGTTATATCAACATTCTGCGCTTTTATTCTTCATCAAACTAGTTTATAAAATCCCCGAACAAGCCATATTTTTTAGCACAGATTATGCGTCTGCAGTCAAGAACTACTAGATACTGAGGTACCATATACCAAAAAGCACCCCTTACGAGGTGCTTAATATTATAAAATATAGCGATTTGTGTTAGTTTTAGGCAGCTTTTTTAGCTGGGCCACGACGACTAATGCGTCCACCCTTAGCGCCAGCGATACGTGCTAGAGCTGGGTTTGCCGCGAAACCGCCAGTGTGACCGTTTTGACCGCCCTTACGACCGATTTGAGAGTAGAACTCTTTACCGTACTTAGCACGGTTGGTCTGAGCAGCCTTCAAGCCACCAGCTTTAGTTCCTGACATATTAAACTCACTTTCTGCCCACCAATTACATTTCAATTGCCACCCTTTTTAGGTGCTATATCCATTGTAGCATACTGCTTCCGTTTTGTCAATAGTTTTTATGCAAAAATATTGTATAATATTAGTAATTATGCTTAATTTTGTCCAATATCTTCCCTTTTGTGTCAAGGCGGACTTTTCCGCAGGTTGTGGAAAAACGCTATTGACAATATTCATGAGGTGATATAAAATAGAGATAAGCTTTGAGCAAAACCACTGCGAGGTTGTTCAAAGCTAAACTCCTATTATTGTTATTTAAAAATACCTGCCTATGTGCGGGTATTTTTAAAGTCTGATTTCTTTGACGGAAGTAGTGAGCGCTTCTACTATGTGATTGGCATAGAGAAGGTAGTGATTCAAAAAAGGAGCTAGTACGATTTTAGGCTTGATTTTTCCATCAAGATGCGCTAAAATGATGAGTATAAGATTGCTTTCTAGCAATTTTGGTTCAATATATGGGGTAATAGCTCAGCTGATTAGAGCGCTGCCTTTGCAAGGCAGAGGTCCAGGGTTTGAATCCCTGTTACTCCACCATTTTTATGCAAAAATATGGGGATATAGCTCAGCTGGTTAGAGCGCGTCACTGATAATGACGAGGTCTGTGGTTCAAGTCCACATATCCCCACCATTAGTATAGTTTGAGAAAACCCGCCGGACAAGCCAGCGGGCATTTTTAAAAGGAATCAATTAACTAAAATTTCAAGCAGAATCTCAAGTAAAATCCGACTCGGGATAGCTGAACGTCCGAAGCGTTCATTATAGGGCCCTAGCAGCGTGACACGATGACCGGTACACGGTGTTCCTAGGTTCGGCTCTGATCTAAGTCTGTCAGTTCGACGCCGTAGAACTCCGAACAGTACGCAATGACTTCGGCAATAACCTCATCTTTGCGATGCAGGTGACTCTCGATGATCTCAAAACTGAGCTCGTAGCTCCGAGCATGGATTTCTTCGCTCAGACCAAGGACGTTTTGGCGCAATTGCAGCTCAAGATCCATGATCTTCTCAACACCGATGCCCAGCGGATCCCACCGCTCTGGATTATCGAGAAACATCTCGAAACTCCCGCCAATCAAGCCGTAGCCAACATAAAAATCAGGGGCAATCAGCCGATCGAACACAATGTCGACACGCGCAGGATTCTGGTGGCTGTCATTGATGACAAACCCAGTCGGAGTACCAATAACGCTTGCCTGCTCTGATGTGGATGGTGGTTCGGCTGCGGTTTCATCGGTTGTTTGTCCTGATGCGGGTTCAGTAGTAGTCGATAAGTCGACAGTCCGGGAAGCATCGTCCCCGCCGCAAAAAATCACTACCATAAAGAGAACCACAAAAGCAATAGCGACAAACCCATAGATAATACCTCTCCTATTTTTCATAACCATTTCCTCTCTCGTTTTAAGTCCGGTGGACTAATTTTTGATGGGCGAAACGATTACGGATGTTTTCGCCCCAACTATCTATCAATAGAGGTAGACACTTGGCACGAAAACATCATTTCAGTCAATATTACCATGAAGTGCTTGGCTAAATATGTTATGTACACATAGCCATACTTCTATTTTATCACACTAATGACTATTCGTCAATAGCAAATCACGCTTAATTCTTCCCTGATAGAGGTCTTTACTAAAAAGAATAGTAAGCCCAGCCCGTCAACAGTGGCTGATCTTTGGCGGCTGCTAATTCGGAAACGGTTAGAAATTCGTATCCCTGAGCGCGCAAATCATCAATGATCCCCGCCACCGCATCAACCGTACTCGCGTGAATGTCGTGCATCAAGATAATCGAGCCGTCACGAGTCGCCGATACGACATTACTACGCACAGTAGCAGCATTACGATATTTCCAATCTAAGGGGTCGACTGACCATAGGACTAAAGGCTGTGCCAAGGCGTCTTTTACGGTTTGATTAAACGAACCATATGGTGGCCGCGTAAATGGTGGTACTGTACCAAGAATATCCGTAAAAATCCGATCCATCTCGATAGCCTCGGCGCGCACTTGCGAAAAATTGAGCTTCGTGAGCTGATTGTGATACGGCGTGTGGCTACCGACTTCATGCCCCTCCGCAACTTCCCTTCTCAAAATATCGGGAGAACGTTGCGCCATATTACCCAGTACGAAGAAGGTCACTTTAACCCCCTTTTGTTTCAAAATATCCAGTAAGCGTGGCGTAGTAGCCGCCGACGGACCATCATCAAAAGTCAGAGCGACCAACTTACTCCCAGGAGTCACATTGGGATCTTTGGCTGGATTATCAGGACGTGGCGAAATTGATTGGTCAGGATTTGGCTTAGGCTCGGGCTGAGGAGTTGGTTCCTTGGACGCATCAGAATCTGAACCTCCCGATGAATTCGATTCCGAATCTTTCTCGTCATCAGGCTGATCAGAGCCGTCGTTGTCTTGATCTTCATTCTCATCGTCATTAGTGTCATTATTACCCTCGTCTTGTGAGGTTTCCTCTTTAGACTGACCGCTAAGCTTACTAATTAGGGTAAAACTACCGACCACCAGCGCAGCCACCAAGACTATTCCCGAAACCCAAAAGACCAAGCCGCGTCGATGTCGCTTTTGCTTCACCTCTGGGATCTCACGATCGACCCTTGTCGACTCGGAACCAGCAGAGATTGCCGAATCTAGCTCAGTAGTGACTTGGGTGGCAGGATTCTGCTCTGGTGTTGTCTTGGCTATGATTATTGGAGTAGCAGAATCGCATTCTGAAATAGTATTAGATTCGGTTTGTGGAAGATGGTCCCGCTCCGAGGTAATTCTCTCTGTAGTAGCAGCTAAATCCCGATTTGAGGAAGTATGCTTTTCTTGACGAGGAGAATTCTTGGGATTTTTAGGATTGCGAGATTTCTGAGAACGTCGTTGGATTTTCTTGATATTGTCATTAATCTGCTTTCTCTGTAAATTGGCATTACGATTTTTCTTTTTATGACGATTTTTTATTTTTTGAGCACACATTGCCTAACCCATTCATACATTGCAATTCCAGCTGCCACGCCAACATTCACCGATCGTGTCGACCCAAAGCTCTCAATTTCGCGTACATCATCGACTATTTCGAGGATCTTCGGTGTCAAACCATCACTTTCACCGCCAAAAAGCAGAGTGGTCTGCTCAGCAAAAATCTTATCTGCTAACGGTTTCACCCTATCAGTATGATTCTCAATCGCTACTACTTCCCGACCACGATTTCGCTGATCTTCCATAAAAGCATCAACCTCTGACCAATAAACAGTTTCGATATATTTATCGGTACACATAGCACCACGCCGATTATATTTATGACGTCCAACGATATGAACTTTTGCAACATTAAAATTATTCGCACTACGCACGATCGTTCCCACATTAAAATCATGCGTGACATTCTCTATAGCCACCTCTAGCTGGGTACGTTTTTTGTTCAATTCATCAAAAACTTGTTCATTCGACATCCCTTTATATTCATCCTGAAGATTGCGTGTATCGGTTGTTTTATCAAACTTAGCTCCGTCATTCTCTGCATGTTTGTTTTCGAGGGTCTTTTCCATAACATTATTATAGCACTTTTGAGAGGATACTTATATAAAATCCCCAAACCGAGGTCTGGGGATATGGGGCTGTTCGTGTATGAAAGAGGTAAAAGTGGCCTAGACCGATAAATTACCCCCCCCCCGAGGGCTCTTGCTCCAGTGATATGCGAGCGATGTAATTCCGACCGCCAACCTGTAGTTTCAACTCAAACGTCCCCGAAATCAGCATTGCCGCCAAAAGGGTCGCTGGGTTCAGGCCAGAAAAATCAGGTTTCAACTCCAGCGCACCTGAGGATAAAATCGCCGCCAAAAGGTCCTCAGAACTTGACTTAGAAACATCAATCACCTCCGTAGCACCGCTGGACGCTGGTAGCTCAGGTGGCGACACGGGAGTCTCGACTTCATCCTCTCCTGGGACACTGGAAGGCATCGGCTCGTTAGCCGGCTCGGGAGTATCTGCCGGCTTCAGACACGCGGCATCACCCTGTACCGAACCATGGTTATCCTCTGGCTCCTCATGTGTATCCTGGTCTAACTCGCTAGGTATATCCGCAATAGTCAGGTATTTATTCCACTCACAATGCGGACCCAAATACTTCAACATCGTCACGTAGGCCATAGCATGCTCGCCTCGATAATATCTTACTTCTGCAACCATAGGTATATGTCCGTAATGTTCAGTCATCGCTTTTAATGCCACTATAGCGTCCGACTGACTGTATCTCGGTTTTGGCATTTTCTTCCTTGCCTCCTTATTCATAGATTCTGAACTTGCAGTTCTATTACTGCTACGTCGTTTCCAGTCCAAAGACGGCAAACGTACTCGCTGTTGAGTTGGAATTTTAATTACCCTAGCCTCTTCTTCTGCGGTAAGAGGCTGCCAAGATTTAGAGCCACTAGTACTGTCATCTTCCCTTTCATTCCACCAATCCCAACGCCCCGAGGATATCTTTGAGTCAGACGTAAAAATCACCCCTTCTTACAAAAACTCAATGTACCTTGCTGCTAAGACAACTATTAGGCTCTTTTAATTATAACACGATATCGGGGAGAATTTAGGCCTGAATGAGCTAATTTCCAGAGAAAATATCGAGATCTCCACCCCTAATAGCTATCAACCAAAAAACTACCCTGACGGGTAGCTCTCTGGTTAACAACTTAATTGTGCAATTATAATCATCTCAAGTCAAAGCTTAAAGTCGCATCTCTTGCGAGCACTTGTGATATAAGCTTAATTATCACAATTACGACCGACCTAGCTACAATATATATTGCTATATACTGCGCATCAAACTCCCTAGAAAGGAGGTAATCCATCGACACGTTCTCGTACCGATGCCTTGTTACGACTTAACCCCAATCATCTCCCCCACCTTAGGCCGCCAAGGCGGACTTCGGGTGTTGGTGACTCTCATGGTTTGACGGGCGGTGTGTACAAGACCCGGGAACGTATTCACCGCAACATGCTGATCTGCGATTACTAGCGATTCCGACTTCAAAGAGGCGAGTTTCAGCCTCTTATCCGAACTGGGACTGGCTTTGGTGCGATTTGCTTCACATCACTGCTTCGCTTCGCATTGTACCAGCCATTGTAGCGCGATTCTAGCCCAAGGCGTAAGGGAAATACTGACCTGACATCATCCCCTCCTTCCTCCCCGTTACCGGGGCAGTCCTACCAGAAAAATACAACTGGTTGCAAGGGTTGCGCTCGTTGATGGACTTAACCAAACATCTCACGACACGAGCTGACGACGGCCATGCATCACCTGTCTCGAGGTTCCCGAAGGCACGGTTCTCTTTCGAGAGCCTTCCTCGGATGTCAAGCCTTGGTAAGGTTTATCGTTTACCATCGAATTAAAGATCACGCTCCACCGCTTGTGCGGGTCCCCGTCAATTCCTTTATGTTTTAATCTTGCGATCGTACTACACAGGTGGGATACTTAACGCGTTAGCTTCGCAACTCTGGGGGTCGATACCCAAAACTGCTAGTATCCATCGTTTACAGCGTAGACTACCGGGGTATCTAATCCCGTTTGCTCCCTACGCTTTCGTGCCTTAGTGTCAGAACCGTCCCAGTAACCTGCCTACGCTATTGGTGTTCTTTCTAATATCTACGGATTTCACTCCTACACTAGAAATTCCAGTTACCCCTAACGGTCTCGAGCTTAACAGTTTAGCTAATAGTCTGAATGGTTGAGCCACCAGATTTCACTAGCTACTTATTATGCCACCTACGCAACTCTTTACACCCAGTCACTCCGGATAATGCTCGGATCCTACGTATGACCGCGGCTGCTGGCACGTAGTTAGCCGATCCTTATTCATAAGTTACCATCATATTTCTCGCTTATAAAAGCAGTTTACAACCCGAAGGCCTTCATCCTGCACGCGGCGTTGCTCCATCAGGCTTTCGCCCATTGTGAAAGATTCCCTACTGCTGCCTCCCGTAGGAGTCTGGGCCGTGTCTCAGTCCCAGTCTGGATGATCATCCTCTCAAACCATCTAACGATCGTCGACTTGGTGAGCCTTTACCTCACCAACTATCTAATCGTACGCAGGCCATTCCTAAAGCGCTCGAAAGCTTTAATCCGAAGATCATATGCGGTATTAGCCACTCTTTCGAGTAGTTATCCCTCACTTTAGGGTATGTTCCCACGCGTTACTCAGCCGTCCGCCGCTCGTCAGCAGCTTCACTGTTCCCTCGTATCAGACCACTTGCACATAGGCCAAGTGCGACAAGAGAACGGTGAAGCCCTGCTACCGCTCGACTTGCATGTATTAGGCACGCCGCCAGCATTCATCCTGAGCCAGGATCAAACTCTCCATTAAAGTGGTTCAAAAGAACCTGAAAATTTGAATCTTGTTCAAATATAAAAGACTGACGATGATAAAAACTATAAATATAGTTTCATAATTGCACAACTAAATTGTTAAACTTCATCTCCTAATGGTACTTTCTCGGATGTTCTACCCTGTTTCCCTTAGGATATTCTCATTTTATCTCACTTAAAAAGAAATGTCAACAACTTTTTTGTACTTTTTTGTGACTTTTTTAACTTATTTTAAGGAAACTTCTTATGCTTTGAAGATAACTCCTACCACTACCCCTATTATAATGCCCAAAATGATCCCCACTAGAGCCTGTCCTGTTGTATGCCCCTCGACGATTTTCAGTGGTTTTTGGCCATTTTTCACTAAAACTTTATTCAGGGCTTTGCCCTGCTCGCCTACGGCATAGCGAACGTGTACGGCATCATAAATAACAATCCCAGTAAAAGCCAACCCTAAAGCAAAAATTGCACTGTCAAAACCCTGCCAAATCCCTAAGCACACTGTCAAGGCCGTCATGCTCGCTGAGTGTCCCGACGGCATACCCCCCGAACGCATAAAATCACGGAAAAGCTCTTGCAAGTTAAAAGCTTCGCCCTTACGCAACCTCATAAACATGCTAGTCACAGCTTTCCAGAGCTGTGCAATAAGGAATCCACAGGCGAATGCCAACAATGCAAACCAACCGTTCATGCTTATATTGTAGCATAAACGGTTGACTATGTACAGGTATAATTTTATTATTTCAGATGAGATTTGCCAAAAGCACGCTTTACCCACCACAGTGTGCCACCAGAGAGGCTGACAACTAGAAAAACAGTCACCCATGCCCACCATTTATTATCTTTCTCGCCATGCAAGCTCGGTAGCTCTGGGGCCGGATTTGATAAAGTTGCTGATGAGGACTCCAGTTTATGATCATTCTCGGATTTCAATGATTGATTCCCCGCTATCTGAGAATCTGGCGATGCAGAAGAGCTTATGATAGGTGGGGTGGTGGTTCCAGAAAAACCATTCGACGTGGTAGGCTTAGTAGGGGCATCAGATTGGTTTGCACCTGCATTATCTGTGCTTGGGGCGACAGAATCTGGCTGAGCTGTACTTGGGTTGCTAGTTTCAGAATCAGTAGAGCCTGGCTGGCTAGGCTTTTGGT
Source organism: Candidatus Saccharimonadota bacterium (assembly GCA_003979185.1). Taxonomy (GTDB): domain Bacteria; phylum Patescibacteriota; class Saccharimonadia; order Saccharimonadales; family Saccharimonadaceae; genus Nanosyncoccus. Next base: position 17,019 of record RYWJ01000007.1, read on the forward strand.
CGAAATCCGAGCCAGAGCCAGTATTATGATCTGGACCGACATTCGAATCAGTATTCGTATCAGTGTCTGTGTCCGTATCCGGATCAGTGCTAATGTCTGGATCTGGCGTAGAAGGTCGCTCTTCCTCCTTGTCAGGCTCTATAGGGTTCTCTAATTTATCTTTCAAACAATCTATCTGGGCTAAGATCTCATCTGCATGATCGGCATCAGTTGCCACATTAGCAAGATTATCTAGACGTTCTAAGGTCTGAACCTTATAGTCTTCAGCCCCATCCCACTCTTTGATCTCATTTTCCAAGTTCGTTAGACGCATTTTTAATTCTTTTTCCCAAGCAGTCGACCACGAAGTTGTAACTTCACCATCAAAAATCGTATTGTCACGTCGATTGTAAACTACTTTTGAAAGATCATTATTATATTCACCTACACAAACTGCCGATAAAGCAGGATTCGCCGTAGAATTATACACACAATCATGATAATCAATCACCCCTCGCACCCAGTAGCCGTTAAGTCCACCCTCAATAATTTCTACCGCATAATACAGCCTTCCTGGCAAGTTATAGTGTAAGCGCAGGCCATAAAAGTTATTGAGATCAATTTCTTCAACATAACCACCGTCATCCATGGTGCCATAACGGATAAAGCTGTCGCTCGCCCAGTATGGAATATTATTCCCTGTCACGACTCCGAGCTTACCAAGGTTTGCATCAACTTCTGGAATTGTATATTTTTCAAAATCATAGCTAGCCAACACTAGACGGCTAAACATGATATTCTCGTCATCTTTGAAACGGAAAGTGATTTTATTAGTAACTGGATCAATCAGATCAAAGATAAATTCTTCATGCGCTTGATTTGGTATAACAGTAGTAACTGCCGAAGAATCCGCTAAAGCTGGCAGAGATAAAGAGTTCGCCATGAGCATCAAAGTTGTTAGAATTATTGGTATTTTCATAAAACCTCACAGGTTATTTTAGTATATTGCGTGAGTATAACAAAAAAATTTTCGGGTTTACAAGCATAAGTATTAAGAGTATATCACCTGCACAATCTACCAGGGGTGAGGAAAGAGGCACATGAAGGTCATCCAGCTAGTTCTTTAGCGGCATCACGACAATCTACCAAGCGTGAGAGAAGAGATGCATCGAGATGATATTCTATCCAAATTGCTACTAAAAAATGGTAGTTTCACTTGGAAATTACCATTTTTGCTTTTCTAAGTAATATTATACCGAAATGGGTGATTAATCGGCGAATGATTAGAAAGATTAGCTCTCTTGCTCAGAGTTTTCGACGTCTGGAAGGACGACACCGATGGAAGCTACGGTGTCACCATCATTGAGACGCATGATACGGACACCTTGAGTAGCACGACTTTGAGTTGGAATTTCTTTCACTGCGATACGGATCGCCTGACCCTTGGTCGACATCATAATGACTTCAGTTGCCTCTGGATCAAGGGTATGCACGGCGACGACTGGACCAGTCTTCTCTGATACTGCTGCCGCTTTCACACCGACACCACCACGGCTATGAGCTGGGATGTTCTCTGCCATGGTCGCCTTACCGTAACCGTTCGCCGAAACCACGAGCAACTTCTGCTTTTTATCCTTAATAACATCCATACCGACGATTTCGTCTCTTGGACGTAAACGGATACCACGCACGCCTCGAGCACTGCGTCCCATACTACGCACATCTTTTTCACTAAAGCGCGCGGCTTGACCAGCTGAGGTAGAAATCACAATGTCGTGATCGCCAGTGGTTTCCTGGATCCATTTCAGCTCATCGCCTGGATCAAGCTTGATCGTCATTAAACCATTGGCACGGATATTGAGATACTCTTTGATTGGAGTTTTCTTGATAGTGCCTTTCTTGGTCGCCATAAAGAGGTAGCCGTTGACATTCGCACCTTGTTTAATAATAGCCGTAACCTTTTCATCAGGGTGCATATTGAGCATATTGACGGCTGGTGTACCCTTAGCGGTCATTGAGGCTTGCGGAACTTCGTAGGCTTTGAGGCGGAAAATTCGACCTTGGTTTGTAAAGAATAGGAGATAATCGTGTGAATTTGCCGTGATAATCTGGGAGATGACATCTTCTTCCTTAGTAGTCATGCCACGACGTCCCTTACCGCCGCGATTCTGGCGTTTGAAATCGCCCTGCAAAACCCGTTTCATATAATTCTCAGTTGTAAGGAGAATAACGCTCTCCTCATCTGGGATCAGCTCTTCTTCAGAAAACTTACCTACTTCGTGATTGAAAATACGACTCTTGCGTTCATCACCATATTTATCACGCATGGCGATCAATTCTTCTTTCACCACGCGTAAAACTTCGTTTTCGTCGGCCAAAATCGACTCAAAGCATTTGATTTGCTCGAGCAGGGCCTTCAACTCATCCTCGATCTTTTCGCGTTCTAGACCTTGCAAGCGACGCAGCTGCATTTGTAAAATGGCCGCTGCCTGAATTTCGCTCAAGCCAAATCGCTCCATCAGGCGTTTATCAGCATTGTCATAGCTCTCACGAATAGTTTTAATCACTTCGTCAATATTATCTAGAGCAATTTTCAAACCCTCTAAGATATGTGCGCGCTCTTTCGCTTTCCGCAAATCATACTCAGTACGGCGACGAATAACCTTCTGACGATGTTTGATAAACTCAGAAAGAATCTCCTTGAGCCCCAAAATCCTCGGCTGCACGCCATCGACTAGAGCCAACATATTATAATGGAATGTCGTCTGTAGCCCCGTCATTTTATAGAGCTGATTGAGAATTTTTTTCGGGAAGGCGTCCTTCTTTAGCTCCACTACCACCCGGATTTTGCCACGAGCAGATTCGTCGCGAGCATCCGCGATATGATCAAGCTTCTTTGCGAGCACTAATTCCCGCACTTTTTCAATAAACGCTTCCTTACTCATACCATACGGAACTTCTGTAATCACAATACTGTAACGACCGTTCTTCTTCTCTTCAATATTAGTAACAGCGCGAATTGTGACAGAGCCTTTACCGGTGGCATAAGCTTGCTTCATCGGTGTACCACCATAAACCTCCGCACCAGTTGGGAAGTCTGGACCCTTGACATGCTTCATGAGTTCCTCTAGAGAGATTTCTGGATTCTCAATCTGCGCAACAGTCGCATTAACTACCTCAGTCAGATTATGAGGGGGGATATTGGTCGCCATACCCACCGCAATACCCATCTGACCATTCAAAAGGATATTCGGTACTGCTGCTGGCAAGACGACTGGCTCTTGCTCGCTACCATCGAAGTTATCACGAAAATCAACAGTTTCTTTCTCAATATCAGTCAAAAGCTCCGCACCAACCTTATCCATACGCGCCTCAGTATACCTCGAGGCTGCTGCATCATCACCATCCATCGAGCCGAAGTTACCTTGTCCCTCTACGAGGGTGTAGCGCATTTTCCACGGCTGGGCAAGATTTACCATCGAATCATAAATCGATGAATCACCGTGAGGATGATATTTACCCATTACTTCACCGACGATACGAGCAGATTTCACGGTGGCATGAGGTGCTTTCCAACCGTTTTTATTCATAGCATAGAGAATACGGCGATTCACTGGCTTCAAGCCATCACGTACATCTGGGAGAGCGCGATCAATAATTACTGACATCGAATAGCGTAGGAAATAATTTTCCATGGTACTTTCGACGGCTTTTTGCTCAATACCATTCACTACTTCACCCTCTACAACGCGTTCAGAAGCCTCAGAAGCGGCTTCTGCATCAGAACCTTGGTCTGACACGGCTTTTGGTTTTTCGTCGCTTGTAGGGCTTTCTGGAGCCTCTGGAGCAAGGTTTGGGTTTTTCTCATCATTCAAATCGTCATTTTTCGCCATTTCCTACTCCTTTCCTAGAAATCCAAATCATCTAAGTTAACGTTGGCTGCGCCAGATTGAATAAAGTTCTTCCTCAATAGCACCTGATCGCCCATCAATTTTGTAAAGACAGCATCGGCTTTTTCGGCATCATCAATGTGAACCTGCACTAGGATACGGTTCTCCGGATCCATAGTGGTCTCCCAAAGTTGCTTAGCATCCATTTCACCCAAACCCTTAAAACGGTTTTGCGCGGTATAGCCAGCCTGCTTGAAGCGCTCTTGACTTGGGTCAATCTTCGTACCCGCCTCTTGACGTTCTTTAATCTTCTCTTGCAATTTCTTCTCTAGAGCAATTTCATCATAAACATAATCGATTTTGCGATTACTACCAGTACCCTTAGTCAGACCAAACAGAGGTGGCTTCGCTAGATAGACGTGACCAGTCTTGATCACTTCTGGCATATAGCGGAAGAAGAACGTCATCAACAAGGTCGCAATATGTAAACCATCCACATCGGCATCAGTCATGAAGATAATCTTATCATAGCGCAAACCATCAAGATTGAACTGATCACCGATACCTACGCCAAGACCTTTAATCAGGCTGACTAGCTCTTGATTGGCTAACATTTTGTCCAGACGTGCGCGCTCGGTGTTTAGGACTTTACCACGTAGTGGCAAAATCGCCTGAATCTGCGGGTTGCGCCCCTCTTTCGCGGAACCAGCCGCCGAGTTACCCTCTACGATAAATAATTCACAATCTTCCCTATTGCGACTAGAACAGTCAGCTAGCTTTGACGGTAAGTTCAACCCCTCAAAAGCACCTTTGCGGATGACATTATCGCGTGCTGCCCGAGCGGCTTTACGCGCCCGTGCGGCCAAAGTGGCTTTATTGATGATTTTCTTCGCTACGGCAGGGTTTTCTTCTAGATAATAGCCGAAGTACTCCGTAGTAACTTTGTCGACATAACTTCTGACCTCTGGATTACCTAACTTATTCTTGGTCTGACCCTCAAACTGCGGATCTGGTAGCTTCACCAATACTACCGCCGTCAAACCCTCTTTAATATCATCACCAGTGAGGTTTGGCTCTTTCTCCTTGAGAAGATTATTCTTGCGAGCGTAATCATTAATCACGCGGTTGAGCGCTGTACGAAAACCGACCACATGCATACCACCCTCAGGGGTCAAAACGTTATTAGCAAAAGGTTTGATAGTTTCCGAATAAGTATCATTATATTGCAACGCCACTTCAACCATAGTGTCTTCCATGAGCTTCTCAACGTAGAAAATGTCGTCAGAGACCACTTCCTTGCCCTCATTCAGACGGCGAACGTAACTACGAATACCACCCTCGAAATAGAACGACTCACGCTTCCCTGAACGCTCATCGGCTACCGAAATCAAAATCCCCTTCGTCAGATAAGCTTGATGCCTAGCATAATTAGAAACCCACTCATAATCGAAAGTAGTAGTTTCCTTAAAGATCGTTGGATCAGGGTAGAAAGTGATCGAGGTACCAGTACCATCAGCTTGACCAATGACATTGAAACCCTCAGGAGTCGTCTTACCCAATTCAAACTCGACATGATGCAATTTGCCATTCTTACGGACCTCGGCGATCATGCGTGTTGAAAGCGCATTCACCACTGACGAACCTACACCATGTAGACCGGAAGAAACTTTATATCCACCGCCGCCAAACTTACCACCGGCATTCAGCACGGTAAGCACGGTTTCAAGAGCTGATTTGCCAGTCTTAGGGTGAATATCTACCGGAATACCACGACCATTATCGTCAACCCTCACGCCACCATCAGCGAGCAGCGTAATCTTAATCTGATTCGCAAAGCCAGCAATCGCCTCATCAACAGAGTTGTCGGCGATTTCTTTAATCAAATGGTGCAGACCATCGAAACCAGTTGAACCAATATACATACCTGGGCGGAGGCGTACGTGCTCCAACCCTTCCAAGACCTGAATCTGAGAGCTATCATAACTCTGCCCATCGCTTTTTTGTTTTTCAGACATTCGACTTACCTCTGCTTTACATTACCTCTATATTCTACCTTACATTCCCCTAAAAAGCAAGGGTTTTATCAGAGATTTTATGCCGTTATTGTTTTAAAGCGGCACGCACAAACAGGCGCAAATCATAGGTTTGCTTATCTGGTAGCCATTTTCCCGTACAGGTAATCATTGATAGGGTTGGAGTTTCTGCCGACAGAGGTAGATAAACTGTGTCCATATATTTATTAGCCTCAGTACCGAGCTTCTTATAAACCATTTCTTTAATAATGTAAGTAAATTTACGACCATCACCCATCTCAATCAATACTTCGTCGCCGACTTTAGCACGAGGTAAGGTCTTGAAGATACCCGTACCCAGATCACCACCATGTGCATCCATCACTGATACGCCTTTCTCCCCTGGCAATGCCGAACGATAATACCAAGCTACCACTCTCGTACTAGTCGGCGAACCAAGCTGCTTTCCGCTCCACATCCCCACTTCTGTAACAGGAATATTATATAGAGATAATGAAGGGATCGATAGAAAGCGTGGTTTATGCGCAGCTACCTGATAAGTTGCAGGGTCTGTGATTGTGGGTTCTTTGACGAGCGGGTCAGTATTAATGACTGGTTCAGGCTCCTTTGGTTCCTCCTCTGGCGGTTCAACCTGACTAATCTCATCATCTGGAGCAGGTTCAAGCTCAGAATTATTCCGAGCGCAGAAAACTACCAGACCAATAATCGCCGCAATCAAGATCACAATACCAATAATGCTTGCAATGATGCCTTTTTTGCTCAAATGACGCTGTTTGGTACTAGCCTGGCGACTCGAGCGCACTCTAGATCGCTGGCTTGACCTAGTCGAGGCTTGATGTTTAACAAGGTTTGCTTGAGATCGAGCAGAACGCGTCTTGCCATTGCGATTCTTAGCGACTGACTTACGATTGGTTTTTGGTGTATTTTGTTTCATAACTTTGCTTATTCTATCATGAGTTGTTAAACCTGTAAATGCGTTTTAAGGCCAGTTAGAGGCTCTCTGAGCGGTTTTATATCAAAACCTTATTCTATATCATGTTTATGCTTACAAGTGCCTTACAGGGCTTCTGGTGGGCTTAGAGAGCATTCTGGTGGCTTTGGTCTGGTTTTCATACCATCCAACTTAGTTTGAACACTGCTAGGCATTTTTAAACAATTCGCTTACTATTTTGCTTACAGACGTTCTAAGCCAGCAAAAACGTAGTTTCCATCGGTCGTACGACGAAAAGTCCACTTAAAATTACTTAACCTCTCCCGATTAGCCAAGAGGTCAACGCTGCCATCATCTGATAATTCGAGATTTTCTAAGCGTTCGCCGATATAATTACCGTCTGAGTTCATCTCAGCAAAATCATATTTCGTCCCGTCCGGGCCAGAGATCACCGCCATCTCATAGACATATAACATATCACCCTTACGCTCAATAGCATACGGCGCATGCTCCACTATGGCTACTTCATCCCTGTCACATCCCATTGAATCGCTATAAAATTCCGAATTCTCCGCACTATAGACCCAGCGACCACAGGTATCACCACCGATCATCTTGCCATCTTCAAAAGTCACCACCTTACCAAAACGCTCTTTAATCTTAAACGCCACCCGTTCGCCATCATAGCAACCATGTACACTATAGTCAGCATTTGGGTCAGATTCTACTGGATAGTGCCCCCGACAATCGTCTTGTTTAATATTGCTAATCGCGATTAGCTTCATTAGTTCCCGATCTGGATTACCTTTTGCCGTCTCTGGATCAGTATAAAACCTCGGTGTGCCAAATCGACTATCTTTCAAACCATCAAAATCACGATAGAGTCGTTGCACGATCGTATTATCAAGGGTGAGAGTTTCTAATTGCGTTTCATTTGCATTGTTGACTTGCGCAAGCTCGGCAGTCAATTCTTGATTTTTCATAGTTTCCACTCCACCCCAAATCGAAGCCCCAATCAATGCCAAAAATAATACCGCAACCACTCCTATCATGAGCGGAGATTTAGGCTTCTTTGGCGCTGTCGCTGGCGGCATGCCGTGCGAAGTGATCGGATTATCCATCGCTTGCAGCATCTGATCAGTATTATTGATGTGACCCTTATTTTCCATTTGTTTCTCCGTTTTGGTGTTGGCGTGTTTTATAAACTTATTTTAACATAAAAATTTCTAACGCAGTACAAAAACCATCACCAGTGTCGCCACGCAAATCACCACCGCTAATACAAGCGCAGTTATCAAAAGTTTCTTTTGCTTTTGGTTATGATTCGTGAGGCTCTTCTGAGTCTTTTGAGTTTCCGCTTGTAATAATAGCCTTGCCTCAGCTTCACTGAGTGTGGTCTTTGGGTTCATTCCCTGGCTCGGCGGGGTTTGTGTCGTTTGTCCTGAGAGGCTGGCGGGGTTGACTGTGCCAAACTGAGTATTTTCATCATTCATAACGTTTTTTCCTTATACCTCATTACCTGACTTTAAAAAAAGCTTCTTTTGACTGATTTTCTTCATTTCGCGTTTTAAGGCTATCTAGAGGCTCTGTATGAGGTTTTTCGGGCGTAGGGCTATCTGATACCGCTTGTGGCTTATCGAGGCCTTGTAGGGCTTCTACGGGCTTCTCAGGGGCATTTGTAGCTTTGACAATTTCAGCTTTCTTAAGTTTCCAAGAATCCAAGAAACTCGTCTTTTCATCCACCGCTTGAGCTTTTTCAAGCTGACCAATTGGTCCAGTGTCACCAGAAGCTTTAGCTTTGCTCGCTGCTTTCTCCTCAGCTTGCCAACGCTGCTTGATCTCAGCTTCCACCTCAGCCCGAGTCTTAGCGTAGCGAGAGGCCGAATATTCCTTCATAGTTTCAAGAAGCTGCGGATTTGGATTGCCCATTGGCGGCAATAAGCTCATTGTAAACGGTGCTGAGGGCAAATTATACATCATGACCGTCGCGATCGCCTGATAATTTCCCTGTTTATGCAAATCTTCCGCGTTAAACACTGGCGTAAAGGCTTTTTCCATCAGCTCGGCATCGGTTACGCCAAGACGACCAGCCATAATTGTACCAACGTTACCCAAAATACCTTCGCGGATTTTATCTGTTAATTGCGTCATGAACTGGTTCGCCAGAAAAAGGTTAAGACGATACTTGCGAGCCTCAGAGAGAATACTCTCAAAACTCTCTGTCGCAAAATTCTGGAACTCATCCACAAAGAGGCAGAAATCTTTGCGTTCATCTTCTGGAATATCTGCACGGCTCATGGCAGCCGCTTGGAATTTCATCACCAAAATCATACCGAGCAACTGCGAGTTAATATCGCCGAGACGTCCCTTTGACAAGTTGACTAAGAATATTTTCTTCTTGTCCATAATATCACGAATATTAAAACCGCTTTTGGTTTGACCAAGGATATTACGCATAATAGTATTAGAGAGGAATGGTCCCCACTTCGAGGTAAACCACGTAATTACCTCACCAGCATCATTGGACTTCTGTGAAGCTGGAAATTCTTTTGTCCAATAATCATATACTGCCTTATCTGTTACATAGTGTAGCTTCGACTTCACAAATTCTGGATCAGTAAAACACTGCGGAATGTCGATAAAAGTCGCGCCATTTGGATCCGACATTAATAGTAGTGCTGCATTACGGAACATATGCTGACCTCTTGGGCCGAAGAAGCCCTGATTGCTTGGGTCAAACAGACTGATGAGCATGTTAATCCCCTCTTGCACAATAAAGTCTTTCTGATCGTCAGAGGTAAACTCAAACATATTCATACCAATCGGATGCTCGATATCGGCCGGATCAAAGTATATAATATCGTCAATACGATTCTCTGGCACCTTACTCATTAGCAACTCCACCGCATCGCCATGCGGATCAATAAAGGCAAATCCCCTACCATCCACCATATCCTGATAAGCTACGTTGGTCAAAAGTACTGATTTACCCATACCCGTAGAACCGATTACATATGTATGGCGGCGGCGATCGTTCTCGGATAGTTTAATCTCTTTTTGCTCACCACGAAATTCATTCACACCGAGCAATACTCCTTCTGTGACCAATTTTGCTGGTCCCTCGACTTGTTTGGTAGCTTGCCGTTCTACCTGAGAAGTAGGAATAGCATTTTGTGCTGGCAGATGAAAAATTGAGGCGAGTTCTACGCTGTTCAAAATATTTGTTCGATTTTTCCTTGGGAAGAACCTAAAAATATAATCTACTGCTAAACGTTTTGGGTTCTTGAGTGCCTCATATCGAAAACCATTATAATTCTGCGTATCAAACTGCGAAAAAGCCGCCACTACACCACCGAGCATTGCTTCCGAACGTGGCTTATTGGATGAGCTAGCCACAATGCGAATCAGGGTCTCAAAACCTGGACTCTTGGTCTTATTTTCGATCGCCGCAATCTCTTCTTGTTTGAGGTTAGATAAACCATCTTTCTTACTTTCTAACTCATCATGAGCCTCAGGTGGACGCCAAAACGCAATGCTTAAATCTTTTATAATATACGCAAATTCGTATAAAATTTTTGCACCACCATTATGAGTTTTACGACCTTTTCGTAAATTTTGTACTCGCTCTTCCGCAATTTTTGTCCAAGAACCGTCGGTCGGCCTGAGTAAAATTTGTAGAGAAATTCCTTCGTCTTGCTTTGTGACTGACATAGCATTTAGAATCGCTAGACTAGCGTCGCGTTTGCTATCCTCGTAAGTACTAATCGGGTAGACAAACTCTTTCTTCAGGCTCAGCTCACCGCCAGCGATCTGATCGGTCGTTACGTCTTTGGAAAAAATACTGTCCGGCTCAACCTCTTCCAGACGTGCTGATGGGTAAGCCGAGATAATCGCCTGCTTCACGGTTTCCGTCAAAACGGCCGGGACCATTGTATAATATTTGATCAGACCGTTTCGCGCCACAATTTCAAAAGACATATGTCGCTGCCCAAAAACCTTGCTGTCAAAGCCTTTTTTGAGCGTTGAAGCGATAATAGAGTACATTACCTGGGCTTGGCTTAATGCTTCATTGGTCACATCACGCTCATCGCGGCCACCGCCCTGAATATCGTCAGTCGACGGTGGTAGATGAATCAACATCGGTACTAATTTTAGGCTACGTTCGTAAGCTTTTGCCTTACGCTGTCCACCTAAATAGATCGCTACCGTGATACCTATTATTATAACGATAACGATTACAATGATTAATGCGACTAACCAATTCATTAATTACGACTCCCCAGAATACGGTTAAAGACGTCTTTCAGGAAAGTAGTTCGATTTTGCGTCATCAGCTCATCCAATTGTCCTGGATGGTAATCATGGTGCGAGATCATCCGATCGACCGCATCGACGGTATCGTGCGTAATCCGTTTATTATTACTATCCATGATTTTCTTAACATAAGAGCCATTTAATCCCTGTTCGTTGGCGATGTCCTCACGATCCTCTGCCAATCGCTCTTGTGCTTGAATCTCAGTCTCTGCACCGATCAGGCTTGCCTTCTCCATCGCCTGCGCGCCATACCCATTCTCAACTTCAGTCATTTCGCGAATGCGCTCAGTATTAGCAATGTTCGTCTGCTCTGTCGGATTTGCAAGTTGGTCAGGATTATACGTTAACACTTTACCGCCAATATTACCAGCTTGCTCGCGGCTAAACTCCCTCGATTTACTCTCGCTGAGTTCTGGTGCGGTTAAATCAGTACTGCGATCAATCTCTTCCGTCAATTCTCGCGCATTTGGTATATTTTGCCTACCGTACTCAGTTTCATGACCATCCATAAGCTTATTGTAACATTTTAAGCATAAGAATTAAAGGGGTTTTGTATACAAATTTTATGCTTTAATTTCGTTTACTCACCAAGAAACACGCTATGAAAATCACGACCGCCACAAGCGCAATCGTTAATGGTCCAAGCGTCCCCAGCGACTGGATCAATAGTAGCATAATTGGGCCAAAAGCAATAATCGCAGCATAGAGATAGCCTTTACGCCCCATTTGCTTACCCGAAATTTTCATAAAAATTTTAACCACTATCGTTGAGACGCCCAAAACCAGTACATAACAAGCTGTGAAAAATGCCAAAACCCCGAGAGGGCCAATGCCCGTCGGGGTAGTAAAATTCATTATCAGCAACAAAATAATTGCCGCAAATAAACTCAAAACTGTTATAAGATGCTTAGGCATAACCTTATTATATCATACTCCAAGAAAACCATCACGGTAGTCCAAACATATTCTATATCTGCGATTCCCCGCTAGGCATATACCTAGCCCAACTAATCTTTCGATCTGTCAACTTAGTCAATAAACATCGTTTCGGTCATGTCTGTCAAATAGATTATCCTAATTTTCACCTCGGTTGTGCAGCGCTTCTCCTCGCGCCACATATAAGTTTTGAAGACTAACTATTATGGCCTCATCGCTAAGGCTTCCCCCATTGGACATAAATAGTAGAAAAAGAATTTTGCTGTTTTCAGCATGATAAACATAGACACATCGTGGCATCTTTGTAGTTTATCGTGATACTATAACGACAAATACCTTACGATATTGTGCATGTCATAGATTTTTAGGGAGAGAATGGGTGAGTTATCTGGCATTTAAACATTGTTACTTTGGGCCACAACTCTGCCCATTCCCTGTATTGACCGCTCCACGATATCGTGGAACTTAAAACTAGCTATTTTAATCAATTCTGTATAGTATATGTAAAATGTGCTAACTGATTAAGGCTAGATTTGGCATTGGAACTCCGTAAACCTTGATTCACTCCAGAGGGCGAGCCAGATCAATCAGATGATTGTTCTATAGCATCGCGCCTGGATTGAATTATAGCTCACGATTCCACCGGCAATGCAATTCTGCTATATAAAATAGCTCTAGTTCAGAGTAATTCCGATCGGTAGATTACTAATCGAATGATTAATTCCCTACCGAATCCGAGTTTGCTGAACTGCGCCTTCTAGAACTATCAAAGATAATTAGCTAGAATAAGGCCTCGACTGAAACAATACTTATAAAAGATTGTTGCTGGTCGCTATTGCAAAACGCCGTAGTAGTTCCGCAAGCCTCGGGTAATTCCTAGAAAATGTAATTTATGGCTAGAAATTACCGTTCCGCCCGCGGAAATACTTTTTACTTTGGTTTATTAAGTTGCATTTTTGTTTGTCCTGTTTGTTGTCTGCCTGGACTGTCCTTATACTATCATGCTTATGTAAAATATTCAAGACTTTTTCATAAAAATATGTTGTCTTTTTTACAACAATAGCTATTTTGTATCTGTTACTTCGTCGTATAGTAGTGTTGTAAAATTTACAACATGATGGTTAATTGTAATGCTCCAAAATCTAGCTGATATTGTAAAAAATACTCTTAGTTCCCTATAAATGTTGTTATATGGACAACATTTATAGTATTCTAAGCGCTTTACTGAATATGAATAACTGTTTTAACAATAAGCTTTTAAGCGTATTTCTGAAACCTTTGTATGTAGCCACATACGCTTAGTGTGTCGCGGACAAATGTGGCAATCGTCAAAAAAGACCGGTAACTGCGAGGAAAAACCGGTCTTTGTAGAGTGTGGAGTTATTTTGGCTATTTTTGTGTTTGGCTTCAGTGAATAAATTTTGTATTCAGAAGCTATCTCTATAATATCGCGAAAAAGTGCTTACGTCAACACATTTTTGAACAATATTTTTATGATTTTTGTTAGAGTTTTCCACAGGCACTTTTTGTCAAGGTCATCACATGACAACAAACATTTTGCCCATCAAATTCATATTATTCATGTTGATAATGTTTTCTAGTAGACTCCTCATTGTCTAAGTATCAATCACTTACGTAACCTTCGCTAAATAAACCTAGACAAGATTTGCTGCACCGAGCCTTGCTACCAGCACAATAAAAAACGGCCATACTGGCCGATTCTTAGTTCTAACTGGTGGAGCTGCCGGATACTGCCTCCGGGTCCGAAAAATCTTCATAATACCATTCTACACGCATAGTTTCTTGTTTCGTCGGCAAACTCCTACAGCTGCAAGAAACAAAACTGTAAGTGCCCTGATAAATTTTTCGAGCAGAATATCATCACTATCCTACCTTATCACCGTAATCTAATAATCTGCCGCGTACGGAGACTAAGCGTCAGACCAGCCTAGAAATAATTAATTAGGCATAAACAGGTGCATAAAGCACATGCTTTGAAGTGGTTTTTTCACTTATTCAATACTTACGGTATCAATCGTCGTGCCTGGTATCTGTTAATAATCCGTCTAAGCTTTGTCAGCCCCAGATATTCTTATTATATCACTAAGCTTATTTTTGGCAAGTAGTACTACTTCCTAATAAGCCTACTTTTAGCTAAGCATCTATTCTTTCTTAGGTGTAACTTATGTCGTCTAATCTATCATTGTCAAAAACACAACATTAGATAGCTATACTTAAAATTTTCAATTATTAACATTTTCGTCTGTTAAATCTAGTGCTCAAACTGTCTTGTAAAAAATACTTTTACTGATAGTATGATCTTGCAGAATGTGATAATAAGTTTATGCTTGTATTTTTCAACTTCTTTTCGTTAGACTGTTAGCATGATCGCAAAAGTATTTTCCGCTATCCCTTATGGATATGACGGCTGCATAGTTGATGTAGAGGCCAGTAGTGCCAGAAGTCTACCTAGCTTCAATATTGTCGGTATGGCAAATAAAACCATTTCCGAAGCACGCGAGCGTGTTCGCTCCGCCATTACGAATTCCAATTTCCAGTTCCCTGACAAGAAAGTTACCATTAATCTTGCACCAGCTGAGATACCTAAGGATGGCTCGCATCTTGATCTGCCGATCGCACTTGCTGTCCTGATCCTTTCTCGGCACGTATTGCCAAGCGATTTGGAAAAACGGCTGTTTGTAGGTGAATTGTCATTGGACGGCCTTACAAAGCCCGTACGTGGCATTATAAGCGTAGTTGAAGCCGCCCAGAAGGCTGGCTTCAAAGAAGTCTATGTGCCCAAAGCTAATCTAGAGCAAGCTAAGCTAGTCCCTGATATTCAAATCATCGGCGTCGCCAACCTGCAAGAGCTACTCCTGCATCTTAAAGGTATACACTCTATTCAAAATATTTCTACAACCAAGGCTTCCACCAATGCGAAGCAAGCAGCAAAAGATGATGCTCTGACCACATCTATACTTGTTAAAAATACAGCAACACCGTTTCCTACCCTCGACGACGTATGCGGTCAAGATTTTGTCAAACGGGCTATAACTATCGCCATAGCAGGCAGGCATAATATCCTGCTCTCTGGGCCACCTGGAGTAGGAAAAACGCTCCTAGCTAGAGTGGCAGCTGGTTTGCTACCACTACCCACCCCATCCGAGCAGATTAGTATCACCAAAATCCACTCTCTCTGTAGTGCATCAGATGAAGTAATTTTGACAAGACCGTTTCGTGCACCGCACCACACCGCTAGCACCGCTTCGATCATTGGCGGTGGCAATAAAATTACCCCTGGAGAAATCACCTTAGCTCACCATGGAATCTTGTTTCTAGATGAGCTACCAGAATACTCTCGAACCGTCCTAGAAGCCCTGAGGCAGCCATTAGAGGACCATGTGATTACCGTCACGCGCGCTCGTCAGCGTGTCACTTATCCGGCAAATTTTATGCTCATCGCTACTATGAATCCTTGCCCTTGCGGATACCTAAATGACCCTGACAAAGAGTGCAGCTGCACGCCACTGCAAATTAGTCACTACCATAAACGCATTTCTGGACCTATCCTTGATCGAATTGATATGGTTATTAATGTTGGTCGCGTTAAGCAAGAACAACTCCTATCGACCTCAGACCTTGTAAAAAATACTCAGATTGATACAGACATAAGTCCAAGACGCAACTTGTTTCAAAAACACTCCAATACGGTCAAAGCCTTACCAACACCTAAACAAAACGCCGCTATCAAACAGATCGAAGAAGCCATCCTGTGTCAACAAAAACGCTATAGTAGCCACGGTGTCTACAACAGTAACCTATCTTCCCTTAAAATATCTAATCATGTAAAAATTACACCAACAGGTGTTAAACTACTTCAAGAAGCCATATCATCTCTAAATTTATCTGCAAGAGCTTATTTCAAGACCATAAAAGTAGCGCAAACAATCGCAGATTTATCATCCTTAACAGAGGTAGGAGCTGAACAAATTTCCGAGGCATTGAGCTTTCGTCAAACTATTTAGCGAGTAATAAAATTAAGCACTGTATACAGTTTTTACATAACTGAACATTTTTCTTATTTTCTCCAGAAAAACCTTAATTTTCCCTTATAAACTGCTTGTCTAATCAGTAAAACTTTGCTATAATAGGGGTAGTTCAAAATTAAGCGAAAGGAAGTAAGCCATTAGTAAAACATCACGCACAAAACTCAACGGAGAAATTCGTTATCCTAAAGTACGCGTAATCGGAGCTAATGGAGAGCAACTTGGCATTATGTCCAGTCGCGAAGCGCAACTGATCGCTAGAGAACAGGGTGTAGACTTGGTTGAGATATCAGCCGTAGCTGACCCGCCGGTCGTTAAAGTCATCGATTGGGGTAAATTTCAATACCAAAAGATGAAAGAAGAGGCTAAGAATCGTAAAAAAGCCCGTGAGAAGCAATCCGAGCTAAAAACGATGAAAATTGGTCTTAAAATCAGCGATAACGACCTTAATATTAAAGTCCGTAAGATAAAGAGCTTTCTTGAGGATGGAGATCGTGTCAAGATCATGTTGGTTTTCCGCGGTCGCGAGATGGCACACAAAGAGCTAGGACAGGCAATGCTTGATAAAATCTTAGCCTTGACCGCTGCTGATTTCGAAATCGTTCAAGAAGGTAAACCGCAATTCAACGGACGCAACCTATCAATTGGAATTCGGAAAAAGTAATTTCCTGCTTTCACGGTTCATTGATTGCACTTTACATAATATCAATCGGAGCAGTTAGCAATCTAATGGCTTAAGTGCTAAACTTACACCATCGAGATGCTCTGTTCATAACTAAACTAAAGGAAACCTAATATGCCAAAGTTAAAGACGCATAAAGGTACCGCTAAACGTGTAAAAATTACCGGATCTGGTAAGATTGCTCGTGAGCGCGCCTATGGCAACCATATTCTTGCCAAAAAATCCAAAGCCCGCAAGCGCAACATGAAAACTGCTGCCTTTGTTAAGGGTAAAATTGCTAAAAACGTTAAAACTGCATTAGGAGCTTAAGATGAGAGTTAAACGTGGTGTGCCTGCTCGGGCAAAACATAAGAAGATTTTAAACTCTGCGAAAGGTATGCAACACTACCGCACTCGCAGCTATCGTCTGGCAAAGCAGGGTGTTATCAAATCATTGCGGTATGCTTATCGCGATCGTCGCAATCGCAAGCGTGATTTTCGTGCTTTGTGGATTACACGTATCAATAACGCTTCTCGTGAGCTAGGTCTTTCCTACTCTCAGTTGATGGCTAGCCTCAAGCAAAAGGGCGTCGCTATTGACCGCAAGATGCTTGCCGAACTTGCCGTTAGCCAGCCAGAAGCTTTCAAGGCAATCGTAAATACCGTGAAGGAGACTAAATAATGGCAGTCTGTGAAATTAGCGGCAAAGGCAAAATGTACGGTCACAATGTTTCATTTTCGCAACGCAAGACTCGTAAAGTTTTCAAGCCAAATGTACAAAAGAAAACCATCGTTGTTGATGGTCATAAAATCAAAGTCAATGTAGCCACTTCAACGCTACGTACTTTGAAGAAAAAAGGCTTAATCAAAAAATAAGTTTTGATTCTATCAAAAAAATTAGCTTGCTTTATGTGAGCTAATTTTTTGTTACATGTATTTAGGTAAATATAATGTATGCAGTTACATATGAATATTTATTCACTTTTCTTACACACCAAATATTAAGCTTACAATCTCAAATCACTAATAAAATTATACAGCACACATAATATGTAAAACCAATCCTAAAACTGCCTCTCAACCAAAAACCCGCCGAAGCGGGTTTAAGTCGTCAATAAGCCGGGTTCTGTAATTCCCCCTCTCGGACGAATCGACAGCCATCTATCTAGTTTAGACATTGCTATCTAATTCTAGCGGTGATCGTGCATCCTCTGGCTAAGGTATCTAGCACTCCTTGCAGCTAGCAGGGTTTGCCACCGCCACATGTCACCATGTAGCGCTGTGAGCTCTTACCTCACTCTTTTCACTTTTGCCTAGCAAGCTAGGTAACCTGGTTTCTGTGGTACTTTCCCTATCCTCACGGACGGTCGCCGTTAGCGACTGCTATGCCATGTGCTGCCCGGACTTTCCTCTTGGACTTCCAAGCGACTGTCTTTCGGACTTATTTATAATATTATCATAATATTATATGTTTTACAATATTGTAATAATGCAAAATTATGTCATCATTACAAGACGATCGTTGCAACCGTCTGCTGGATTTTAATTGGAATAGCTCACTTCGCTCAAGAATATAGCACGCATAAAACCAGATATTCTAGCGATTTAGGACTTACGAACCCCTACAAATAGCCCCACCAAGCATAAATTACAACTTCCCTTATGCCGGGTTCATAGTCAGTGGCTCACTGTACAATGTTGGCTCTGATGGTCGCTGTTGGTCACGTACGGCCGGTTCTACTAATAGCGCATACTATATATACTTTGATAGCGCCCATATTAACACGGCTGCCGGCGGCAACAGCCGCCACTACGGCATCCCCGTACGCTGCGTCGCTACTACCTAAATAGTATATGAGTTAAGGATGGTGAGGGGATACAGTACCACAATCCTAGCGTCGCCTCCCTGAACCGCCTGGCTATATTAATACTGCGTAATCCAGATCCTTCTCATAACTCTCATTCGTAATCAATTTGAACTGTTTTGATTGGTTTTGGCTGTATTTTGCCATTTTCCATTAATTTGACTGGTTTCAGCTATATTCTAGTCAAAACCACCAATTTTAACCTACCCCAAAGTACTATTTTCCCGTTTAAGGCTATTTAGAGCCGTTTTAAGCGATTTTTAT
>RYWJ01000004.1:0-32415 GCA_003979185.1 Candidatus Saccharimonadota bacterium
GTATAAATGTAAATTTTTATGCTAATTTTAGATTGACCAGAGTAAGGGTTTCTGTGCCAAAAATACTTGCAGAAAACAAACATTAGCGGTAAAATAGTGTAAAGTAGAAAATATAATTAACTAAGCAGACAAAAAGGGAGGCAAAATGAATCCTAACGAAAATAATCCACTTTCTCCATCGGGAATGGGGAATGGCATGTCCGGTGGGGCGACACCGAGCCCATCGACACAGCCTTCGTCGATTCCATCTCCTGTAGACTTTACTAACCCCGACACCTATGGTGCGACTAGTAGCCTGTCTATGTCAGACACGCTAGACTCTGCCAAGGATGATCTCACCTCTGCGGGTCAGGCTGCGATAAATCCAATGGCGGCAACTCCAGGTTTGAGTCAGCTAGGTGCAGATAGCCCATCGGCGTCTATGGAAGCACCAACTCAGCCGTTGACTCCAGCTGCACCAGTACCAGGCTCGCTTGGTAGTGTTACCTCTGGCTCACCAGCTACCGACACTCCTACTACTAGTGCAAATCCTTTTGGCATTAGTACTCCGACTACGCCTGACAATGGAGCAAACAAGCCCTTCTATAATCCTTTCGCCTCAGCTTCCAATACCTCTGCTTCTACTCCAACTGCTTCCAATAGCACTATGAACACGACGCCTGCAACTCCTGGTGCGGCAACCAACTTACCAAATATGTCTGCTACCAGTAGCACCTCTGTACCGCCAGCCTTGCAGCCACAGACCGAAAAATTTTCTGATCGTTTCAAGTCGGTTGGTGGCGGTAGTAAGAAAAAAGGCAATATGATGATGCTTTTGGGGTGGTTGATGGCAGCACTCTTTGCTACAGCTGCAATTATCTTCGCGATTCTTTGGATGCAAAAACCAAAAGTGGAATACATTGATCGCCCTGTTGCGAACCCAGATCCAGCAGAGGATCAGATATCCTTGCTTAGCTGTACTCCGCCAGCGGATGGTGGTCCAGTCGAGGGCATCGAAAACATGCTGGCTAGCAATCGCTCTTATACCGCTACGTTCGTTGACAACAAACTCGATACGCTGGAGTTATTAGATGTATATACATATACTGACAATGCAGCTGCTGAGGCATCACGTGCCTACTTTGACGGAATGACGAGTTATTACAATGATCTAGCCAATAACCTTGGTGTGATTGCGCCAAAGACTGAGTTTACAGTGAATGAGGCGATTAGTAACTTCCGCGCCGAAGTGGAGCCTGAACAGCTGGTTGGTGATTTTCCAGTCATCTATGGTCTAACTCTCAAATCGGATGGCACGGTACCAAATACCGCTGAAGAAGTGAAAGCCAATTATGAAGCTGCCGGCTACGTTTGTAACGTAGAATAATGCATAACCATATATTCAAGATCTAAGAAAAGACCCTGAACATCGGGGTCTTTTTAAATTTCTCTGAGGACTGATACGGATTCTTTTGCGAATCTAGGCATCGCGTGTTATAATAATAGGGAATGGCGCCATCGTTCAACGGATAGGACATAGACCCTCTAAGTCTACAATGCTGGTTCGATTCCAGCTGGCGCTACCAAGACAAAAAGAGTGAATTATTAACGCGCCAAAACCGATACGGCAACAAAGACACTAAAAACAACAAATGGGTTGACATGAGTAAAGCTTCTGAGAAGCTTATTTTTTTAGTTTATAATAGATAGATGGGGCAAAGCGAATCGGGGCAAGTAATCCCTGTGCGGTCTTTTCCATTTTTATTAAATTCTTAGTGCCAAAAACTTTTTTCAGCTTCGCGCTGCGGAAATTAGAAACTGACAAAACTTTCTCAATCTTGAAGCCCGATTTTCTAAAAATTTCTTCAATATACTTTGGATGATAATTATAGAATCCATCAGAATTAAGATCTTTCAGATGGGCTGGCTCACGGCTAAAAGGGTTGATATCGGACTTTCTAAAGCAATAACGGCAAATCTTCGGCAAGGTCTTCTTATTGGCAACCTCGATCACCGCTACCCCTCCTGGCTTGAGGATACGATGTAGCTCATCAGAAACTTTTTGCATCTCCTTAAAGTGATGCGTGGCGCGTACCATCATCAAGGCATCAAATTCATTATCCTGAAACGGTAAATCATAGATGTCACCCGCTTTGGTCTTGAGCTTGTCGCCATAAATCTCTTTGGCTTGAGCAAGCTCAGTCTTAGAGTAGTCAAATAAAATAGCAGTTTGAGCGCGAGAAATATATTCATCAGCTAAGCGTCCATAGCCGCCTGCGATATCTACAAATTTGTCCATCTGCTGTGGTAATAGTTTGCGAATTGCCATGCGATCGGCCATATCCTCATACTTGCGGTCAGCATCTTCCCAAAAAATCTTCTTGTAATCATAGCCGTTGTAATCGGCCACGACGTCTTTAGCGGTCGACGTCGATTTTGCAGTTTCTTGTGCCATACTCACTCATTATAACATAGCGGAGCGGAATTTGAGTACGTTGAAACAAGCTTTTTAGATGATTCTGTACTGTGCGGGTATGAGTTTGCATCGTGCTAGCATGATTCTATGTCGTGTGAGTACGATTTCGCATCGCGTGAGTATGATCTCACATTGAGTGAGTATGTTTTTGAAACGTACCAGTATGATTTTTAATCGTACCACAATGATGATTCGATAGAAATGACTGCTAGAGAGTAGAGTTTGGGTAAGCATAAAAAATAAGTGTGAAGCTTACCTTAGCCATAAAAAGAAGCTCTGCGGTAGGCACATACTGCGCCGTGCAGGGCTTCAATAATTTTAGTATATCAGACCATAGCTTTAATGTCAATGATCTGTTTATTCCTAGTGATAAAAAGCATTCGTTTGATTTGTTTATGTCGACGAACTTTACCTATGAGAAATTTACGAATTTGGTCATCACGGATTCTCTTACCATTAGTGCGTGAAGAGTCAATGATAAGATTTGGTGACTGACGAAGTGCGCGTTTAATCAATAATTATTTGGGATTTTTTCTGCTTAGTCATAGTTCCAATTATATCACTCACTGGGGTAGTTCTCTTCATTCTAAAACAATCAACCGACTTTCGTTCTCGAACCTCGAAATCGACAACTAAAAACACCTCATTCCTATCTGGAACAAGGCATTTTCAGTCCTTTTCAATGGACTTAATTTCACCTATGGTGAGCTGGGAGAGGCTCGAACTCTCGACACCGGGCTTAAAAGGCCCGTGCTCTAACCAACTGAGCTACCAGCCCACATTCGTGGTGATCTCTGCGGGAGTCGAACCCGCGTTAACGGGATGAAAACCCGTCGTACTAACCGTTATACTAAGAGACCTCACGTGTATTATATCAAAAACTGAGACAAAAAGCAACGACTTTATTAAGAATTTTGACTAACCCTTTCGCAGGCGGTGCCGTATTTGACCGTATAGTCGCGTGGACCGTACGGTGCGACAGGGAAGTACCGAATATAAGTTTTATTAGTATCGCAATGATAGTAACTATTAGAGAAGATGGATGCCGAATCACTGTATTTGCTATCATTGTAGAGAAGAAGCTGGCGTAGGCGTACGCTTGGCATACCAGCACTAACGTAGTCAGCTAAAATTGTTTCTGGTTGATTGAGGCTTTTACCTAGCACGCTTGGATATAAATATTCGATATAGTAGGCATCGGCGAGTTTTTCCAATTCGCGTTCGCTGCGCTTGATTGGGTCGTAGAGGGCACTAAAAGCAAACGTAACTGCAATCATAGCAGCTGAAGTGGCAATAAGCGAAAGCAGAGTCTTTTCTCTCCAGGTCATTGCTACATGCTTAGTGCTTGAACGAGCGCGGACATTGCGACGGGCTTGTGGTTTTGCGGAAGCTGAACGCTTGGATCTGGTTTGTTTGGCTTTGGTAATTTTGGCAGAAGCAGTCTTGGCTAGTTTGGCTGTCGAATGTCCAATTTTCTGCGCGGTCAGTTTAATGCTTTCCGCGGCCTTTGTCGTAGGTTTGTCGGCTTTCTTCTGCATAGCTAAATATTTCGCTGGTGCGTAATCCTTGCGAAAGTATTGTGTTTTTTTGCGACCTTTTTGTTTTTGCTTCATAGTCTAACTTCATTATATCACTAATGCTTATAAAATAGCAAGTTTTTGTGGGTAATATATGGAAAATATCTCCGTTGTGGAACTATGACTTTTTAAGAAGTGTGTTATAATAGACTAATGAGTAAAATACTATTTAAGCGAACAAAAATTCTGGCTACCATTGGTCCAGCAGTATCAAGTGAGGAGCAAGTCCGTGAGCTAATCATGGAAGGTGTCAATGGTTGTCGTCTAAACTTTTCTCATGGTGATAATGAGACGAGGGATAAGCATATTGAATGGATCCGCAAGGCCGCCCAAGAAAAAGGTCGCTCAGTAGCGATCGTTCAGGACTTGCAAGGTCCAAAAATCCGTTTAGGTCTAGTGAAAGATAACCACTATGATATCGCGGAAGGCGATGAGATTATTCTTGATGCCAGCATCAAAGAGCAAGAGCAGGATGGTATCTTGCCAGTGCAGTACAACTTAGCACAGAAGGTTAAGATTGGCGAGCCAATCTACATGTTTGATGGTAAGATTCGAACTCACGTAGCAGAGATTGTATCTGATACAGCTATTAAGGTTGTAGCAGAGAACAAGGGCTTCGTAATGAACAACAAAGGTCTAAACTTGCCTGAAACGGACTTTGGTGGCGATATCTTGACTCCAAAGGATCTCGCGGATATTGAGTTTGGGGCTACTCGTGACTTTGACTATGTAGCACTTTCGTTCATTCAGCGCGCTGATGACATTCATAAGTTGCGGGAGATCTTGCGCTCACATAATTCCGATGCTAAGATCATCGCTAAGATTGAGACTAAAAAAGCCGTCGAGAGCGATGAAGCTCTAGAAGAGATCGTCAAAGCCTCCGATGCTATTATGGTGGCACGTGGTGATATGGCGGTCGAGGCTGGTGCGGAGATCGTGCCGATCATCCAGCGCAAGCTCGTCACAATGTGTCGTGAGCACAGTAAGGTTTGTATTGTTGCGACTCAGACAATGGGTTCGATGGTGGATAATCCAGAGCCAACCCGCGCTGAAGTAAGCGACGTTGCTAATGCGGTGATCCAAGGTGCAGACGTGGTGATGCTATCAGACGAAACGGCTGTTGGTAAATATCCACTGGAAACGGTGCGAGCGATGAAGAAAGTTATCCTCTATACCCAGAATAACTCTACTATTCAGCCAATTCCTTACGACCCACAGAGTGACAACCGCAAATATGACGCTATTACGAAAGCTGCTGCACGCATGGCTGAAACGATTGACGCTGATGTCATTATCTGTCAGACCGCTTCGGGTGCTACGGCTAATGCGATGGCTGCGCAGCGTCCAAACCTTCCGATTATCAGTGTAACTGGCGATGTGCGTGTAGCTAATCAATTATCTTTGGCCTACGCGAACTCAGCTTTCGTACGTCCTTATTCGGAAGACTTTGGTCTAGAATTAGCCAAAGAATTGAAAGATTCGGGCTATCTCCAAGTACCAAAGGGTAAAAAAGAGCTAGTTGCTGTGATTGTCGCTGGTAATCGTGATTTTTGCGGTACCGACACGATCAAGGTGCGCCAGATCTAATTATCCTGATCTGGGTAAATCTGAGCAAAGATTACCTATGAGATATCAGAAAAGCGAGTTTCAGGCTCGCTTTTTTGATGTTGCTAGTCGACAAAGTATGCTACTATAGAAGAGATAGGGAATAATAAAATGTTGTAATTTTTACAACATTAGCTAGTAGCTCAAAGGAGAAATGATGTTCAAAAAGAAAACCATCAAAGATGTCGATATTAAGGATCAAGTTGTACTCCTCAGAGCAGATTATAACGTACCACTAGGGAAGAATGATCGTGGTGAGCTTAAGGTAATGAGTGACTTTCGGATTACGGCTGGTCTGCCGACTATAAAATATCTTCTGGAGCATGAGGCGAAAAAGATTATTATTATTTCTCATCTTGGTCGGCCAAAAGGTCGTGATGACGAATTAACCCTGCGTGTGGTGGCTGAACGTTTGGCTAGTTTGTTGCCTAGTGTCACGGTGGGGTTTGTGAATGATTGTCGTGGCGATGAAGTCGAGCAAGCAGTAGAGGAAATGCCGAAAGGCAGCATTCTGATGCTTGAAAATTTACGCTTCGACTCTGGCGAAAAGAAAAACGACGAATTTTTTGCCGAAGATATTGTCCGTAGTACGGGCGCGACCTTGTTCGTGCAGGACGGTTTTGCAGTCACTCATCGTACGCATGCTTCGACAGTGGCGATTGCGAAGTTATTGCCTGCAGTGGCTGGACTATTGATCGAAAAAGAAGTTACAATGCTACGCAACGCTTTGGAAAAACCAAAGCATCCCTTTGTGACGATTATTGGTGGGGCCAAAGTAGCTGATAAACAGCCCTTAATTGATGAGTTCTTGCCAGTGGCAGATCGTTTGATTATCGGTGGTAAGATTGCCGCAGATGGTTATACTAGTGAGAATCCGCAAGTCTATGTGGCAGAAGATTTTGATGAGAATGAAGCGGGAGAAAAGTTGGATGTGGGCCCAGTCTCAACGTGCAAAATAGTAGATATGCTGAGTGGTGCCAAAACCGTACTTTGGAATGGCGTATTAGGAAAAGTAGAAGATCCAGCTTATGCCACCTCGTCCGTAATCGTGGCGAAATATTTAGGTGAAAATGATAAAATTACATCAATTATCTGTGGAGGCGATACTTCGGGGTTTGTAGAAGAGTTACAGATTAACAATCCGTCATTGAATTATTCTTTGGTTTCTACTGGCGGTGGCGCGGCGCTTCAATTACTTTCGAATGGGGAAATGCCTGGTTTGGATGCTTTGGAGAATAAGTAACAGTCGAACATTGTATAAAAAAGTCTAAAAAAGTTGTTGACATTGCAAAACGCTCGTGTATAATAAGAAACATAAAAGGTCACAAATAAACAATTAATATAAAATAATGACAAACACGAAAGGAAATGTTATGTCAAATATCACAAAAGCTGTCGCAGCTCTTAGCGTAGTTGCTGGTCTTGGTGTTGCTGCATTGCCACTAAGCTCATTCGCTGCTACTTCTCAGGTAGATATTACTGCTATCGTCGATAACACTATCGGTATTAGCGTTAGTGCACCTGAAGTTGAGATGACGGTTGCACCAAATGGTCCAGTTTCGACCAAAACTGTCGATGTAACTGTTACTACCAACAATACACTTGGTTATACCTTGAACATTAAGGATAGCGACAATGAAACTGCTTTGGTACGCTATAACGATAGCCTAGTAGCTGAGGGTACGATTCCTGCAGCTGCACCAGCTAAGGGCACTAGTGGCTGGGGCTTCATGGGCGGTGATCTTTCTGGTTCTTGGAATGCAATCCAGACTACGGATCAACAGCTTGTTGAGAAAACATCTTCGACATTAAACGGTTCTGAAACTACACCAGTAACCTTTGGTGTTTCTGCTGCTACTGGTCTTGCCAATGGTACTTACAAGGGTGGTGTCATCTTCACCGCAACTGCAAAATAGTTAGTCTCCTTGGATTAATTGTAGAAATCACCTCCATAACGGGGGTGATTTTTCTAGATGTATTTTTTTGAAATGTGCCGGATCTTATAGGATTTTGGACTTTGCAAAAAAACTTGCCAATGCTAGTAGTCTTCTTTTTGATAAACCCAGTTGCATAATTCTAATTTTTAGCTATAATAGATTAATAAATATAGGAGGTAAAAAGTGAAAGTCTTAGGACGAATCAAAGTAGTCTTGTGCGCATTAATGCTGATGCTGACAGGATTGTTTATATCTATGCCAGCAGCTTATGCGGACGAAGTACCAGAATATCGTTTGCAAGTTTCCCCTGCGCGTTTAGACCTAGAGCTAAAACCGGGTGAAACTACTACAGCCAAATTTAAAATTCAGAATACTGGCTCGAAGGCTTTTGATTATATCGTTTTGGCTGCGCCTTATAGTGTCGATGATGAGAAATATAGCGTAAACGTCGATAAAGAAACCGCATACACCGATCTAGCAAAATGGATTACTTTCTCACAAGATAAGGGGAATATCGAGGCTGATAAAGAGCAGGAAATTACCGTTACGGCTACCGTGCCAAAGGATGTGCCGGCTGGCGGACAGTATGCTTCGATTTTGGTACGCATGGATCTTCCAGCCAGCGGAAGCGATGAGAGCGGAGTCGACATCTCTCAGCAGGTGGGTATTCTAACTTATTCCAGCGTCGACGGTAAAACTCGCAAGGAAGGTAAGATTCTTGAAAACAAGGTTCCAAGCTTCATGTTTGCGCCACCAATTTCCGCTACTGCTTTGGTCGAGAATACTGGTAACGTACACGTTGACGCAGAGTATATTTTGCAGGTTTCTAACTTCTTTGGTGGCGAAGAAGTCTACAGCAATGAAGAATCTCCAGAAGTTCGTACGGTTTTGCCAGAAACCCGTCGTTTGAATACGATTTCTTGGGATGGCGCTCCGCACCTAGGCATTTTCAAGGTTAAACAAACCGTGAAGTTCCTAGGTGAAACTAAGACCACCGAGAAGCTAGTTTTCATTTGCCCGATTTGGCTCCTGTTCATTATTCTAGCTATCATCTTCTTAATTATCTTCTTGATTGTCAATCGTGCTATTAAGGGTGGCAGAAAGGAATAAAATGAAGAAAACTTTGACCGGATTGCTTCTAGTTTTAACTTTATTGTCCGGCATTGTTATGCCAGGTGTGGCAGTATTCGCTGAGGAGGAAACACCAGTTTCTAAAAGTGCATTGGAGATTACTCCGAGTGGCGCGAGATTAAAGCTCGCGCCGGGGGACATCTTGGAGGGTAAAGCTGATCACTGTCCAAGTGGCGAGGACGGTTGCTCAATCAATGTCAAAAATATTGGTAGTGCTGCAATACATTTTCGGGTCTATATGTCACCATATGCTGTGAGTGGCGAGAATAACGACCTTAGCTTTTCTGAGGAAGCAGCGACTGCGCATACTCAGCTTTCGCGTTGGATTACGGTGAAGAATCCTGAGGGCGAATACGTTAAAGAGGCTATTTATTCCGCCGAGCCAAATCAGTCAATCAATATTCCTTTTCGTGTTGAGGTTCCACAAGATATTCCTGGTGGGTCACAGTACGCGGTAATCTGGGCGCAGATTCTTAATGATGGTGAGGGCGGGGGTATCGAAACGGTTGGGCAGATTGGTGCAGTTATTACTGGACGTTCTACAGAAAATAGCGTCGAAACTGCAGAGATTTCTGAGTTTGATTTTCAGAAGTTTTCCTTTGGTGGTCCACTAACTGCTCAAGCAACCGTAAAAAATACTGGTAACGTTGATTTTGCAGCCAAGTATTATTACACAGCGCGCACTTTGTTTGGCAAAGAATTATACAAGCAAGAGGATTTTATCGCGGCTTATGCCGATACCACTTATCATATCAATGTTGAATGGGAAGAAACGCCTTTCCTAGGTATTTTCCAAGTCGAGTGGAAAGTTGTGGCTGCTGATTCTGAACAGATTCAAACGGCAGTTGTGGTGATTATGCCGGTGATTGTTATAGTTGTTGTAGTTTTGTTATTGACAGTCGTCATCATCTGGATTATAATCATAATTAGAAAGAGCAAAGAGCGCAAAGCTCGTAAGCTTGTCTAATCGCGAAAGATAAGCTTCTCGAGCCGTCGTAATGCTACATTGCGAGTGTAGTATTCTGCGAGACGACAGCTCCTGCGAATTCAAAATAAAAAATCAAAAGGAAAGAGTGTAGAGTATGCTAAGACAAAAAAAGCAACTTTTAGGGCTGATGGGACTGGCGTTTGTCGGTGCGCTTACCGCCGTCGCTTGCGCCATCCCTGCGCCTGAGGCTAGTGCCTATGAGCATGGTGTTGGCTTGACGGTTAGCGTTGCAGCACCTGGGAATATTCCTGAGGCTAAGTTTACTGAACTTGCCGATCAGGAAACAGTCGTAAGACGTCAATTTTCCACAACGATTTCATATATTCGTTCAGAGAAAGTCGATGTTTATCTACGCAAGGTAGGTGAACCAGAGCCAGGAATCAAACTGACTGGTACATGTGACAATGTTACCTATAGTGAAGAGATGCAAACTTGTACTGTGGATTACGATTTAGGTGATGTCAGTTCAGACGGTACAGAATACATTACCAATTTGATAGCCACTGGTCGCAATGATGCAAAGAATTACGACTCAGTACAGTTTATTTATCGTGCTGCCCGTATCGAGTATAACGATAAAGTTGACCAAAATTCTGGTAACCCGATTGTAGATGTATCTTTGAATGATAAAGTTAAGAAAGTATTGTTGCAGGCTTACGATAAGAATAATAATCCACTATTCGTAAAGGATGGCAAGGAAGTTCCGTTTATACTCAATTATAATGACATTCAGGCTGGCAATGGTGAATACGCTATCACGCTACCATTCAAGGATTATAATGCCAAGGCTGGTGATTATAGGGTTGTCTTGTTTGCCTACGAGACTGAAGAGCCAACCGACGACAGCTTGATCTCGATTGATGACGCAACAGTTAAATATGTACCTAAGAGTGATCCAGGACCAGGGCCAGGGCCTAATCCAGGTCCAAACCCAAACCCAAACCCAGATCCAGAAGTACCAGATACTGGTTCAAATCTCTTCAAGGATTTGAATATCTCTAATGCCGATTATATCGTCACTGGTCTGCTGGCTTTCGGCTTCGTTACAGCTTTTGCGATTTTCCTAATAGTTCGTCGCAACAAGCGCTAAAAGACTTGAAACTGCTGGAGTATCATGATGTGTGTGACCTTACATCATGGTGGCATATATAATTATATGCTTTACGCCAGCAGTTTTTTGTAGGCTGAAATTGACACATTCCGTACGTTCTTTAATAAAATGCGCAATTAGATGGTGGCTCAATAGCTTTCAAAAAACAGTCACCATTTTCTGGTAACTGTTTGAATAATGACATTTTGGTGGGCGATAGAGGAGTCGAACCTCTGACCTCGTCTACGTCAAAGACGCGCTCTAGCCAACTGAGCTAACCGCCCGATAATCTTATTCTAGCATATTTATTACATTTTGTGAACCGTAATTTATTAAAACGTTATAACCATAGGCTAGTTGTGTTATAATAAAACAAAGAGGAGAGTAGAGCTAGCTCTTGAATGTAGCTATACTATTTAGAAAGGAAAGAATATGCGCATTGATGAACAGTTTATGAACGAGGTCGGTCTTGGTGAGATGCCAGAAGAAGAAAAGCAAGCATTTATGCAGCATGCTGAAGAGGAACTGGAGGTGCGCGTAGGTCAGGGAATTGGCGCAGAGCTTTCTGATGAGCAGATGATGGAGTTTGAGGATATCGATGATATAGATCAAGCTGTGGTTTGGCTGGATCACAATGCACCGAACTTTCGGGAAGTGGTAGAGGAGGTCTATCAGGCTTTTAAACAAGAGCTTCTAGCCGAACGACACAATATTATCGGTGCTTAGCGTGACTTGCCATAACCATTGATAAAAGATCTAGCATCCATAGGCTTCTTGCCTTCGGGTTGCAGCACATCAACTGCTACAAAATTGCGATCATTGCATTTGATCATGAGTGGTGTACTGACGTCTTTGATCATGGATGGATCGCAAACCATCATCATAGTATCGACGACGTGAGCCTTGAGAATGATGCAGGTTTTACCAAAAAATTCATATTTTGGTTTTGGAAAATTCTGATAGGCAACGATTTGTCGGAAAATTTCTTCAGCACTATGATCCTCTGGGTGCAGGGTAGACATAGTCTTATCGAGTTTTTGGGTAAAAGTTGCCTGGGCATCATTTTGTGGGGTAGGTTGGATTTGGCGGATTTGTGCAAGATTATCAACGATCCATTTTGCTCCAGCGCTTGCGAGGGTCTGATAGATGAGATCTTTGTTAATCTCTAGATTGGAGAAAGTTTCTTGATGGTAAAGAGGTCCAGCGTCCATCTTTTTGGCGAGTTTCATGATTGAATAGCTAAAATTATTGTCGCCAGCGAGGATAGCGGTTTCGATCGGAGAAGCACCACGATATGATGGCAACTTGGACGGATGAAGATTGAGGATACCCTCTGGCTCGAAGGCGTCTAGAAGAGGTTTTCTGATCATAACACCAAACGATGCCAATACCCCAAAAGCCTCAGGGTATTGCTGTTTGAGTTCGGTTGCTTTTGCTAAGTCCTCAGGACGCTTAGCATGAAAGATGATATCTGCGTTGTCTTGTAGGACAGCTAAAGTTGCATCAGCGAGAAGTCCATTGCCAAAAAAAATGATTTTAGGTTTGACAGTATCAGTAGGATGAGTATTAGTGTTGTTTTGGATCATGGTCGTAGTTATGATTAATCGTTTGGAAATAAGCTAGGGTTATTTTTGATTTCGGCCTCGTAGTTTACGACTGGTTCTAGATCGCCTTTTTCAGTCATACGATAAAATGCGTCTTGATCGTCGCGAATATGATCGATAAAGAGGATACCATCTAGATGATCGATTTCGTGGAGTAATGTACGCGCCAAATAGCCACTAGCTTTAATGCGTACTTCGGTACCATCCTCAAGTTGTGCCTTGATCTTGACTCGATGCGGTCGCCCTACCATCCCGTAAATTTCTGGAACCGACAGGCAGCCTTCGTGTTCCTTCTCGACTTTGCCCTCAGTACGAATGACCTCAGGATTGATCAGGGCTGTGAAAGATTGATTATTCTTATCATCCAAATCATCACGCACGATGATGATACGCTGATTTACTCCCATTTGTGGAGCAGCCATAGCCGCAGATAGTTCGTAAGGATGTTGTTTCTCCCAATCAAGCGACAGCTTTAGCATGTCCGCAATAATTTCACGGGTTTCATTGGTAATCTCACGTACTTTGGCGGACTTTTGTCGTAAACGTGGGTCTGGTGTGGTAATAATTTGTCGCATAAGTTACTCTAATTATAGCATATTATTGAACAAAAGGGAATTATTGCGTAGCGTGGCTGAAGCTATAAGAATGACAGGAAAAACTAGTTAAGCATGACCAAAGCTGTGAGGCGATAGGTAGATTCAATTACTATGCATGACAACGCTCGGTGCAGTTTGGCGTATTTTGGGGTCATAGTAGCGATGGCGGATCGAGCGTAATCGTGTATTGGGAATTACGGAAAGGTAATAGCGATTTGCGCAAGCTCTCGCGCGAGGTAGATTTAATGATGAGCTGCCAGACGTATCCACGACTAGTGCGCTCATGAAAGGCTGGCATCGGGGGTGATAACTCAAGGCTGGGATTCTTACTTAAAGAATTATAGGCTTGCTGAATCTTGGCAAGAGCGGTTTTCTCGGTCTTATAGACGGAAGTGAGCCGTGCTAGATAGGTGAATGGTGGCATTTGCTGAGTGCGTCGTTGCTTGAGTAGATATTCGGCGAAGCCAGGATAATCCGCGGAAATTGCCGCTTGGATGACCGGATGCTCGGGCTGGTATGACTGAATGATAACCTCAGCTTGGTCAAGATGTCCGCGTCCAACTCTTCCAATCACCTGAGTGAGAAGTTCAAAGGTCCGTTCCTCGGCAGCAAAATCTGGCAATGCTAGCCCCGCATCGGCTTGAACTATCCCTACGGTAGCTAGATGTGGCAAATCTAGACCTTTGGCAAGAGTTTGGGTGCCAATGAGGATTTCTATTTCACCATCTTTTACAGAGTTATACAAGCTTGCCAAATCATCATTTTTATTGTTATCTCCATCAAATCTGGCGATTTTAGCCTTTGGAAAGTGCTGTTTGAGTTCCATTTCCAGTAATTTTGTCCCAAATCCCTTGTGAATGATGCCAGTATGCTGGCAATTTGGGCAACTGGAGGGGACTTTTTCTTCGTGACCACAGATATGACAAGTTAAAATATAGGAATCATTATGCAGCGTCATGGGTAAAAAGCATTCCGGGCACAAGGCCTGCCAGCCGCATTCTTCACAGATTGTCAGGGGTGCAGAACCACGACGATTATGAAAAATTAGAGTTTGATGTCTATCTTTAATATTTTTTTCAATACTTGTCAGTAGCTGGTTGGAAAAATAGCGATTATGCAGAAAATCCTCGCGTTTTTTAAGATCAACAATCTGAACAGAGGGCATAACAGCAGTATTCTTGGCTTTTTGATCAAGCCCAACAAGGGTATGCTTGGTTTTGGCAAGATAATAATCTACTAGGGTAGGGGTGGCACTACCTAGAATGCAAGGCATCTGCTGACAATGCGCCATGAAACTTGCTAGTCGCAAAGCGGAGTAGCGTGGTGGATTCTCCTGGTAGTAAGCGTTTTCGTGGGCCTCATCAATAATGATTAGCCCTAAATTCTGAACCGGCGATAAAAGTGCGGAGCGTGGCCCGATAATCACCTGAGGTGCATTGGTACTGAGGATTTTGAGCCAAGTTTGACGCTTCTCGGCGAGAGTTTGTTTGGAGTGAATCAGGGCAATGTTTTCACCAAAAGTCTGCTCAAAAACTTTCACTAATTGGCTGGTGAGAGCGATTTCTGGCACCAAAAGTATCGCGGATTGACCTTTTTGCAAGGTATCAGCGGTCAATTTGAGATAAATATTGGTTTTACCGCTGCCAGTTACTCCGCGTAACAGCTTAGTATTGCCAGAAATTCCCGAAATCGTTTCTAAGGCCTTTTTTTGGGCTAAATTGAGCGAAATAGCCTTAAGGGCTATAGGATGGCTCTTTTGTCTTAAAGTGCCTTCCTGAGGCTCTAAATAGCCTTTAAGGGCATTTCGGGAAGTTAGACCTGCTGGAATCAACAAGTTTGCCACGAGCGGTATGGGCGTCAAATAATACTGAGAAAGCCAAAAAATAGCCCTCAAGAGGTGTTTTGGCAAGGGGATGGGACTGAGAAGCTTGCTGATTGGTTTAGTGGGGAAATCCACCGAGGGGACTTTTTGCCAAACAATGCCAGTAACGGTCTTTTTGCCGAGCGGGATCAGTACGATTTGCCCTGGTTTTAGCGCAATTTCGGACGAATAGGTTAGAATTCCGCCATCATTGCGAAAGACCTCTGTAGGTATTACCTCAAAAAACATAGCCTCATTATATCATAAGGTAGCCATCAGAGATTGATAAACTGATAAAATCCTGTCTGTTTGGGAAATATGCTACAATAAAATTATGAATTTTGTAGAATTATCAGAAGCTGAGATCAAAAAACTTAATTTTGCCTGTGGTAATTTTCTACAATCTTGGGAAATGTATCAAAGATATGGTCAGATCGGTCGCGAAAGCTACTTTGTCGGTGTGAAAGACGCTCATGATACAGTATTGGTGGCGGGATTAATGACAGCACGACCATGGCATTTTGGCAAAAAAGTTTTCAGGGTTGCTGGTGGGTGGCTAATGGATTATGGTAGTGCGAACACAAAAAGTGTTTTAGAATTTTTGACGGCGCAGGCGCGTGAGTTTTGTCGAAAAAAATCTGGTATTGCTTTGGAAATTGCCCCAAATATTATTGCACGTCCGCGCGACGCACACAATCAGGTCGTGGCGGGAGAAGACAACCTAAATATTAAGGCCGAGTTGGAGAATTTAGGTTATAAATATCTGGGGGAG
Source organism: Candidatus Saccharimonadota bacterium (assembly GCA_003979185.1). Taxonomy (GTDB): domain Bacteria; phylum Patescibacteriota; class Saccharimonadia; order Saccharimonadales; family Saccharimonadaceae; genus Nanosyncoccus. The sequence continues at coordinate 15,617 of RYWJ01000004.1, forward strand.
TTTGAACAGGTGAAGTGGACTTTTGTCAAGGACTTGCATGGTGAAGATCCTGAGGAGATGTTTAAGGCTTTTCGGACAGATCATCGGCAGCGTATACGTCGAGCGGAGCGGGAAGAAGTGCGTGTGCGCGAGCTATCGCTTGAGGAGCTGGGGGTACTTAAAGAGATTGCAGCCGAAGCGGGAGAACGTCATGGCTTCAAAGATCCAGATATGACCTACTATCGCTCTATGAAAAAAGCTTTTGGCGACAAAATTAAATTCGTCGTGGCCGAGCTTCCTACTGAGCGGCTGGAGCAGGTTTCCGCTAAAGGACGATCTTTAGCGTTGAAAAAGAGTGATTCATATACGCCACTAGCGGCAGCGATGTTTGTAAATGATGGCAAAGAGCTAATCTATCTGTATAGTGGATCAGTGAGAAAGCTACAGAAATATGGTGGGGCACATCTAATTCAGTGGCAAATGCTTCAAGAAGCTCTGAAGACTGGATGTCAGAAGTATAATTTTTATGGCGTTCGACCAATAGAAGGCGATGGTGTTTACAATTTTAAATTAGGATTTCGTGGGCGAGTGGAGGAACTACTAGGGACTTTTATCTTGCCAATTGGCGTTTTGGGGAGGATTTACGCGATGCGCTTAAGTGTTCAAGAATATGGTGAGATACACTAAAACATAAACGTTGTAAAAATTACTTGCATGTTTTGCTTGTCCAGTGTACAATAGGGAAAAGAGAGGAATTATGCTAGATATTTTTATTACATCACGAGTGCGGCGAAAGATTATAGTGGTGTTTGCGAAGTATCCAGATTTTAAGACTCATGTGCGGGCTTTGTCGAAGTTGATCAAAGAAGATCCGGGCAATATTCAGCGTGAATTACAACGTCTTGAGCGTGGTGGATTTTTAATCATGTCGCACAAAGGTAATACGCGCATTTACCAGATGAATAAGCAGTTCCCGTTACTAAAGGAATTGCAGGGTATGGTGATCAAATCTCAGCAATATGCTAAGAGTAATAAAGTAGACAGAACGATCGGGTGAGTAAACTTTTTGACCAGCTAGTAGCCGTTCGGGGACTAGATAAGACTTTTTTGCATCCTAAATATGAGGAGTGTATTGATGCTTTTTTGATGCCAGATATGAGAAAAGCTGTAGATAGAATTAAGTTAGCCATCCAGCGTCAAGAGAAATGTTTGATCTATGGTGATTATGATGTTGATGGCGTAACTGCCAGTACAGCTCTCTTCGATACTTTAAAAATGGTGGGTCTAATGGATGTGGCAATAATGCTCCCAAACCGCTTTACAGATGGGTATGGGATGAGTAATAAAGTTGTTCAAAAGGCTATATCTGATCGAGTAGATTTAGTGTTCACAGTGGACTGTGGGAGCCGTAATCACGAGATTATAGAAAAGCTTAATGATCATCAGATTGATACGATCGTGACCGATCATCATGAGTGTGGTGACACTTTACCTGAAGCAATTGCGGTAGTTAATCCAAAGCGCAAAGATATTGATATTACGGGGTCATTGCGGGAGTTGGCGGGAGTTGGTGTAGTATTTAAGCTTGCTCAGGCCTTGGTCAAAGCAGGGTTATTGCCAGCGGGGCAGGAGAAATGGCTACTAGATCTGGTATTCATTGGAACGATTTGCGACAACATGCTGCTCACCGGTGAGAATCGTCGTTTGTGCCACTATGGCGCAGTCGTGACCGAAAAAACTCGTCGTCCAGGTTTACGAGAATTGCTGCGTAATGCGGGAGTTACCAAGCTGACAAGCGATGCGATTGGCTATCAAATTGGACCTCGTTTGAACGCGGCGGGGCGCCTAGATACTGCTGAAAAAGCTCTTAATGTATTAATGGCGTCTCAGCGTGTCAGTGCGGCGCAGCTGGCTAGTGAACTAGAAGAATTGAACTTGAAGCGCAAGTCATTGCAAAAACATGCCCTCAAAGAAATTACTGAGCAGGGAATTGGTGACAATCCGGTCATTATTGCTAAAGGCGAGTGGCATGAAGGGGTCTTGGGCATTATCGCTGGTCGTTTGACCGAGCAGTATCATAGACCGGCCTTTGTGCTCGCAGAGATTGACGGAAATCTAAAAGGTTCAGGACGAAGTTTTGGTGACTTTAATCTTGCTGAAGCGTTGGATATTTGTCGTAAATATATTATCACGGGCGGTGGACATGCTGCGGCTTGCGGAGTCAAACTTGAGGCGGAAAATTATGAAAAATTCTGTAATGCAATTAACTCTTACTATCAGAGCTTGAGCCTAGAGAATCAAGAGCGATATCTCGAGGTACATGAGGACCTCTGCGTGCAGGATTTTGATGACTTATCGCTAGAATTCTTTGACGAAATGAAATTGCTGGAACCCTATGGTATGGGCAATCAAACTCCTGTCTTTCGCTTACCTAACGTCCGTGTGGTTGACGCTTCAAAAATGGGCAATGAGGGCCAGCATCTGCGCTTGCAACTTTGGGATCAAAACGGACATGGCCTCAAAGTAATGAAATTTAATGCCCCAGAGGAATATCTGCGGCTAAGTGGTGGAGAGACGGTCGATGCTTGGATTACCCTAGAGGAGAATATTTTTCGGGGGATTCGTAGTATCGAGGGTAGAATCGTCAAGCTTGCGTAAAAGCTGACATAGGCTTTTGGCATTCTAGGCTAAAACTGTAAAACATGACACACAAAAAAATAAGTGGCCACCCTTGGCGACCACTTATCTTATTTGAGTCCTAGACGCATACGTTCGGCTTTTTCCGCGCGACGAATCTCACGAATGATTGCTTTTGCACGGCGTTCACGCTTAGAAATAGGCTTAGAGAAGCGCATCTGAGATTTCTTCAGAGGCATAATGCCACTCTGCAAAACCTTGCGATTAAAACGTCGAATGAGGTTCTCGTTAGCCTCGTTCTGGTCTTTTCTGGTTACTTTGATTGCCATATATGACACATTATAACAAACTTCGCCTTATCTGGCAACACTTTTGGGGTGATTTTATGCTCTGAAAAAGAATTTATGCTATGATAGTTAATGAAAAGGAGTGGCATGATTATATTAATGGGACTAGCAGGCTCGGGTAAGAGCACACAAGGACAAATGTTAGCAGAAGCGACTGGCAGGGTTTGGTTATCAGCTGGGCAGGTACTACGTGATGCGGGTGATCCTGAAGTTCAAGCCACCTTGCAACGCGGAGAGCTAGTTTCCGATGAGATTACCTTTCGCCTGATGACACAAGGTATGTTGCAAGCTGTGAGGGAGGGAAAAGATGTGGTGATTGATGGCTTTCCTCGAGATGTAACTCAGGCTGAATGGATCGCAGATAACCTTGCTTCAGTTATGGATATTTTAATCATCATAGACGTACCGAAACCAGAACTCATGCGCCGTTTAGAGCTGCGCGGGCGTGCCGATGATACCAGAGAGGTTATTGAAGAACGTTTCCGAATTGTTGAACAAAATATTTATACAATTTGCGAGGTTCTTATGCAAAAAGGCATTAGGGTGACTAGAGTTGATGGTTTAGGTACTCCAGAAGAGGTATTTGAGCGAATAAAACAGGCTGTAGCGGAGGTAGAAAATGAGTAATAAAATTGTTCAAAACGAAGATTTGGAACAGAAGATTACGGCAATGCGCAAAGGTGGTAAGATTTTGGGTGAAGTTTTGCGTGATCTGAAAGCTTATGTCAAACCAGGTATGACTGGCTTGGAGATTGATGCTTGGGTACGTGCAGAGATCGAGAAGCGTGGAGCCAAGGTCGCTTACGATTATCTAGACGAGCCTTTTCCAGGGGCGATTTGCATATCCGTAAATGATGCCTTAGTCCACGGTGCGCCAACTGACGAACCATTGGAGGAGGGCGATAAAGTTTCTTTTGACCTAGACGTACTATACGATGGTTATTATACAGATTCAGCTTTCACAATGCTGGTCGGTGGGAAAGGTTCACCAGCCGTAAAGCAGATGATCAAAACTACGGAGGAGGCTCTGTGGGCGGGTATTAATGTGGTGCGTGCTGGCGCAAGAATTGGCGATATCGGGTATGCCGTCGAAAAGGTGTTACGTAAGGGCAAACTAGGTGTAATCGAGAATTATATTGGACACGGTATTGGCAAGGAAATGCACGCTTTTCCAGAAGTACCTAACTATGGTATGCGCGGACATGGGTACATTCTGAAAGCTGGCGATACAATCTGTATCGAACCAATGTCTTGTTTGGGAAAGCCAGCAAACTATGTTGACAAAGACAGTAATTGGACAGTACGCATGAAAGACGGGTCAATTGGTTGCCACTGCGAACATACGATTTTGGTCACTGAAGACGGCTGTGAAGTCTTAACTTTGCCATAACCTGAGTGAAAAGTGTTGCTAGAACTGTGCTAGCTGCGTTTCTAAATTATTTTAAACATATTGTCACAAAACCTTTCAAAAAACACCATTGCTTTTTTAAGGATAAACGTTGTATAATAGGAGCATGGAAGAGATCTCACGCTACGCAGTCGGAATCGACATCGGTACGAATAATGTCCGTGCCGTGGTTGCGAGTGTGAATCGTGATAATAGCCTGAATGTAGTAGGTTATGCTGAGGGCGTGAATTCTGGCATGCGTCGTGGCATGGTGGCGAATTTAGTTGGTCCGTGCCAGACTACCGATAAAGTTTTATTAGAAGTGGAGCGTATGAGCGGCGTAGAAGTGAAGTCGGCCATGATTTCAATTAATGGCTCGCAGATTCTCTCTACTCACACTGAAGGTATGATTGCGGTTGGAGCGATAGAACATGAGATCAATGAAAATGATATTGCCAGGGTTCAAGACGTAGCCTTGCAGGGTCGTATTCCAGCAAATCAACAGGTTTTGAATATTGTGCCACTACAATTTGTCTTGGATGGTCAAGGAGGAATTAAAGATCCTCTTGGTATGACTGGCTCGCGTCTGGAAATGCAAGCGAACGTAGTCTCAACGATGACGCCAAATTATGACAATCTCTGTAAAGTTGCAGAAACCTTGAACATGTCGACCGAGCAAATTGTCCCGAGCGTGGTGGCGGCAGCCCGAGCAGTTTTGACAGAACGTCAAATGGGGAATGGTGTGGCTGTAGTGGATATTGGTGCCGCTACAACGGGAGTCGCAGTTTATGAAGATAATGATTTGCAGTATGTAGGTGTTGTGCCAGTTGGATCTAATAATATCACGAATGACTTGGCGGTGTTGTTGGCTATTGATACTGAGGTAGCAGAGGAAATCAAACGCCGTTTTGCAACTGGCGATTTTGTGGCTGAGGCTGATAGTCCAGTGGTTATTCGCTGGCGTGGTCAAGAATTGCACTTTGAGCGTGATCAGATTGACGAGGCAGTGCAGGCGCGATTAGATGAGATATTAGACTTGGTGCGTAAAGAGTTGAAAAAAGCCCATTATGACCAGCGTTTACCAGAAGGGATCGTTTTAACTGGGGGCGGTGCAAAGATGCGTGACATTGACAAATTTGTACGTGCGACCTTGGGTATGTCGGTGAAAATTGGCTCACCGAGCGGTTTGACTGGCGTAGCGGACGCAATCGAGAAACCAGAATATGCTACGGCCGTAGGTCTGATGTTGCTGTCAGCGGAAGGTGGTGGCCAAATCAACACTAAGAAAGTTAAGAAAAAGTCTCATAAAGGTGACAAGAAGCCAGGCTTCTTGAAGAAATTCTTCAGTAAATTCTAATTTTTCCAAAAAGTATGCTATACTTGGTGTAAGTATAAGTGAGGAAAGGATATGCCGGAGATTAAGCCAACAGAGGTAGAGAGTTCAGCAAGTATTAAGGTTGTCGGTGTCGGCGGAGCAGGCGGTTCAGCGGTTGATCGCATGAAGGAAATCGGCCTGTCAGGTGTAGAGTTTATTGCCGTCAATACTGATGCACAGGCTTTGCATCATTCAAATGCGGATGTAAAAGTTCATATTGGACGCGGACTTGGTGCTGGTGGTGATCCAGAAAAAGGTCGTGAGGCTGCCGAGAATGGCCGTGAGGCGATTGGTAAATCTCTGGAGGGTGCCGATATGGTCTTTATTACGCTTGGCGCTGGCGGCGGTACTGGTTCTGGTGCGGCTCCGATTGTCGCTGAGGAATCTAAGGGGCGTGATATTTTGACTGTTGGTGTCGCGACAAAACCTTTCACTTTTGAAGGTGCGAAGCGTCGCGAGAATGCTGAGCATGCGATTGATAATCTATCTCGCCATGTTGATGCTTTGATCACCATTCCAAACGACCGTCTTTTGCAAACGATTGATCCGCGTACACCCTTGACTGAAACATTCAAAATTGCTGATGATGTTCTGCGTCAAGGTGTCCAGGGGATCTCTGAGCTGATTACTGAGCACGCCTTGATTAACCTCGACTTTGCCGATGTTAAGGCTATTATGAAAGACGCTGGCTCGGCTTTGATGGGTATTGGTCGTGCCTCTGGTGATAATCGCGCTACTTTGGCAGCTCAGCAGGCGATTGAGTCGCCACTGATCGAGGTGAAAATTGACGGTGCTCGTGGTGTGCTCTTTAGTGTCGCTGGTGGTTATGATATGGCGATGAGTGAGATTCAGGAAGCAGCGGAGATTATCACTGGGGCAGTTTCTCCAGATGCAAATATCATCTTTGGTGCCTCGGTGCGCCCTGATCTTGAAGATGAGATGGTAGTGACCGTGGTTGCCACTGGTTTTGACTCGGAGTATTATCGTAAGCTTGACGCCCAAAAAGCCAATCTTGATACACCTATCATGAGTAGCATGGGGTCAACCTTGGACACTATGCCAGTGCGTGAAGAGCCACGCAATATGAGCAGTATTAGTTATGGTGCGTCTATTGAGCGTAATAACGAGCCAACCGTAAACAGTCGTGATAGCCGTGATACTCGTGATGATTTTAACAATGGCGGTCGGGTAGAATATGGCAATACTGCCAGTGTTGATAATGGCGCTGCTGAGTTTACATCTAACAATCGTACCAATATGTGGGATTCAATCCGAACCAATGAAACCGAAGATGATTTGGATGTGCCACCAACTTTACGTGACCGTTTGCGCGGTAAGAATCGAGATTAAGAATGCCAAAAATGCCGCGCATCGGAGATAGTAAAGTCCTCGAGAGTCGCGAGAGTGAAGATGGCACGACGATTCGTAGGCGTCGAGTTAGCCCTGATGGGTATCGCTTTACTACTTATGAGCGTATTGAGATTCCGCCGCTAACTGTGGTGAAGCGCAGTGGTAATCGTGAGATTTTTGACCGCGATAAATTGATCGCGTCGGTTCAGCGTAGCGTGGGGAAGTTTATGAAATCAGATTTGGAAATCGAAGATGTCGCAGATCAAGTTTTGGACCTACTAAGAGCAGAGAATGATACAGAAGTGACCGCACAACAAATTGGCGAGGCTGTCTTGGATGTATTGGCTGGTCGCAACGAAGTCGCCTATGTGCGCTACGCTAGCGTATTTATGAAATTTAAAACGTTGGATGATTTTAAGGCAATTTTGCAACGAAAGGATAGGAAAGAATAAATGAGGGTGGTATGTGTATGGCGTGAAGGCCATGATTATAGCCGCACTGTTGAAGAATGGATTCATGAGTTCGAGCGACGTACTGGAAAAGAGATTGAAAGTTTAGATCCTGATACGCGTGAGGGGGAGAGCTTTTGTCGCAGCTATGGCGTAATGCAATATCCGGCTATCTTTGCATTGGGTGAAGATGGTGCTGTTTTGGCAGATTGGCGTGGGGAAATGCTGCCACTTTTTGATGAAGTTGCTTACTGGATTTAATATAGCCTCGAAAGAAAATCAGCCATTTTTTCTCATTTTTAACACAACCGTGATATAATGATATAAGAAATATAGGTCATTATACATTTTAGCCAAGTTTGCATAATAATAGGAGGGCAAATGCTACAAATACAGAAAAAGAAAATAAAATTACTGATACCACTATTGTGTTCTGGTGTGCTAGTGCTGTCGGGTCTGCCGGTTTTTGGCGCATTGACTACTTATGCCGCTGGAGGAATGCAAACTTTGGCAGATATTACCACAATGCAACAGATGACGCAGCAAATCTGCTCTAATTCTAAGGTTGGTGACACCAAGACTCTCACTGATACGCGCGACAATAATACCTACTCCATCCGCAAACACGAAGATGGTAATTGCTGGATGACCCAAAACTTGCGCTTGACTGGCGAGAAGACTCTGACGCCTGCAGACTCTGATGTAAAATCAAACTATACGTTGCCAGCCTCTAGCGTCAGTGGATTTGATAGTACAAACAATTATGCTAATCAAATGTATTATGCTGGGGATGAAACTAACGGCGCTTATTATTCATGGACCGCAGCGACTGCTGGTACTGGCGACGCTAGCTTAACAAAAGGCGAGGCTCCATCCAGTGTTTGTCCGAAGGGGTGGAAACTACCACCAAATTCCGGTAGAGGATCTTATGCCGAGTTCGTCGCTGCCACTGGCATTGCCAACAACGCTGCTGGTTCTACTAAGATCCGCTCTGCTCCCTACAACTTCTCTTATGCCGGGTTCGTCTACGATAACGCTCTTAATAATGTCGGCTCCAACGGCTACTATTGGTCGCGTACTGCCTACTCTAGTGATAATGCGTACAACCTGGTCTTCGATAGCTCCAATGTCCTCCCGGCCAGCAGCCACGCCCGTTACGACGGCTTCTCCGTACGCTGTGTCGCCGTCAGTGGTCGTGAGAGTGCCGATACCGACATTGCAGTCAGTGTGGAGCCGATTCTAACCATTGATGCAGTGACGGATATGCACGAAATTGCTAATACGGCTTCAGTTACAACCGGCACAATCGATGCGACAATTTCTGCCAATACTAATTATAAAGTTCTACTTAGTGCTGCTGAGCCGGATCTGATCAATGAAACGAATCCAGAAGCTTCTATCCCAGCCTCCGCTAATGTTGCAGCGGGTACGAGCGCATGGGGTGTAGCTACTGGCAATACGACTACGCCATACTTAGCGATGACGAGTAATCCTACTGAGTATCCTAATACAACTACTGTTGGCAGGGAAACATCTCAAACAGTGCATAAGTTTGGTGTAGGGGTTTCTGTGAGTTCACTCTTGCCATCAGGCGTTTATTCTACGGTTATCACTGTTACTGCTACCGCGATCTAATCTAATCGACGTAGAATTATCTGTTCTCATATCACACCAGCCTATCCCTAAAGCTTGTCCGCAGTTTACGAACGAGAATATCTTAGAATATAATATACAAAACGTTGCGCATGCTCCTCCAACTCCTGTTACTTCCGATAGACTAAAAGAGCATTGAAAGCTTCAATGCGAGGAATGAACGACCCTGTGAAGACAGGCGTCGGAATGGGTCTATCCGGAAGAATAGGAGTTGGAGAACATCCCCCTCACTCACCCTTAACCCATATACTATTTAGGTAGTAGCGACGCAGCGTACGGAGAAGCCGGAGTAACGGTTGCTGCCGTAGACTGGGTCGACATTGGAGCTATAGAACCAAAGGCGGTACGCGCTGTTAGCAGAGTAGGCAGTACGTGACCAATAGTAGCCGTTGGAGCCAACAGAGTCCAGTGAGCTATTGTAGGCGCGCCCGGCATAAGGGAAGTTGTAGGGATATATATTAGTTTGTCAACCCCTCAGCTTTAATATTCTTCTCGTCATTCTGAATAAATCATGGTATACTTTATACAGGATAAGAGCCGTGAACTCGGCGGGAGTTTTTATGAAGTATCAAGCCAATAAGCGCCGCCGAGCGCATGAATATGAGCCAGCCTTAGTTGACTGGTGGAAGAAAAATCGTACCTTTGAGCAATCGGTCGAACAACGCCCGATTGACGATTCTTATGTCTTTTACGACGGCCCACCTTTTATTACTGGTATGCCTCATCACGGTACTCTACTTAGCTCCATTGTGAAAGATGCTGTTCCGCGCTATTGGACGATGCGAGGTAAACGTGTTGAACGACGTTGGGGGTGGGATTGTCACGGTTTGCCAGCGGAGAATTTCGTCGAAAAACAGCTTGGTATTACTGACCGCCGTGAGATTGGCACGAAGTGGTCGCTGGAAGACTACATTTTGAAGGCTCGTGAGTCTATGGTGGCGAATTCCGAAACTTGGGAGGGGACGATTGATCGGATCGGTCGCTGGGTTGATTTTAAGGGGGCATACCGTACCATGGATAAGGATTTTATGGAGTCGGTTTGGTGGGCATTCAAGACGCTTTACGAGGCGGGCAAGATTTATGAAGGGCGCAAGGTCTTGATGTATGATACGAAGTTCTGCACGCCAGTTTCTAAGTCCGAGGTTACCATGGATAATGATGCTTATCAAGAGGTAACGGACCCGAGTGCATATGTAAAATTCAAGCTCACTGATAGTGCGATCAAAAAGCTGCTATCTTCAGACTTGGCAGATTTGTCTTCATTTGAAAAATTAGAGAATGATGCTCAGAAGAAAGCAAAACTACCGATTTACTTCTTAGCCTGGACGACGACGCCTTGGACTTTGCCAGCCAACTTAGCTTTAGCGGTGAGTCCAGATTTGGAATACACTGCGGTTCGCGATCAAGAAACTGATGATGTTTTGATCCTCGCTAGCCCTCTTCTGGAGAAGGCCTTGAAAGGGTCTAGTTATGAGGTGATTAAGACTAGCATACCAGGGAAAAGCTTAATCGGGTTGACATATGAGCCAATCTGTGCTACAATTAGTGCAGAATCTAAGTTGAAAGACACTTGGACTGTTCTTGGTGCGAACTTTGTATCCGATAGCGATGGTACAGGGATCGTACATATTGCTCCAGCTTATGGTGAAGATGATTATAGTTTGACGGATCAGTATGAGCTGGATTTTGTAGATGTTTTAGATGAAAATGGTTATTATTTACCGGAGATTGCAGATATGCTGCATGGTTTGGGTGTGCGTGATACAGATGAGCATGGCATAGAAATCTGGACTGGCAATAAATTCATTGCCAAATGCCTTGAAGAGAAGGGGATTGTTTGGAAAATTGAGTACATCAAGCATGAGTATCCGTTTAACCCTCGTAGTAAGCAGCGCATTATTTATCGTGCCTTCCCGAGTTGGTTCTTTGATGTGCAAGGTCAGAAACCACTGATGTTGGCGCAGAATGAGAACATCAATTGGTTCCCAGAGTATCTGAAGCATGGTCGCTTTGCAAAGAATATTGAACAGGCTCCAGATTGGAACTTGAGTCGCGATCGTTTCTGGGCGACGGCGATGCCGGTCTGGAAGAGTGACAAAGGTACTGTGAAAGTTATAGGAAGTTATGAAGAACTTTATGACTTATCAGGCGTGAAACTGGAAGACTATCACCGGCCATGGGTGGATGAGATTGAATTTGATGCCATCGTGGAATATCCGAGCAAAACAGTCTCGCCTTATGATGAAAAGAGATGGCAAGAATGGCAAGAGCGCTGCAAGACAGAATCTGACTTACTACTAGAAGAGCGTCACGATACTGGTGTATGGTTAGAAAAAGAACATTTTACACGTATTGAAAAGGTTTTGGACTGCTGGTTTGAGTCAGGTTCGATGCCGTTTGCACAGTTGCACTATCCTTTCGAGAATAAGGAAAAGTTTGAGCGTAACTATCCAGCGGACTTTATTGTCGAATATGTTGGTCAGGTGCGAGCATGGTTTTATTATGTGCATTGTGTGAATACTACTTTGGCAGAGGTAGGCGGTTTTGGTCAAAAGGCTCAAGAGAATGCCAAGAAAAACGCGTTCAAGAACGTCATCACTACGGGTACGCTAGCAGGTAATGATGGCAGGAAGATGTCTAAGTCGCTAGGTAATTATACCGATCCAAACGAGTTGATGAACAAGTTCTCAGCGGATGCTTTGCGTTTTCTGTTGCTCAGTTCGCCAGTTTTGTCGGGTGAGGACTTTGCCTTGACCGATAAAGATGTTTCTGATGTGGCAAGAAAGCTGGCAATGATTTGGAATGTTTATGATTTCTTCGTCACCTATGCCGAAGTTGATGGCTATGACTCTGAGACGGGATGGCATCCGAAAGATAAGACGCTTTCAGCTTTGGAAAATCCGCTTGACCGTTGGATTATTTCACGTTTGCACGAGTTGAAAGCCGAAATTATTACAGGTATGGATGAGTATAATATACCGAAAGCCGTAGCGGGGGTACTGCCTTTTGTAGATGATCTAAGCAACTGGTTTGTACGACGCAGTCGTCGACGTTTCTGGAAATCTGAAGATGATGGCGATAAGGCAGAAGCGTACTGGACTCTATATACAGTTCTAACGAAGTTGGCTACGATCCTGGCGCCGTTTACACCATTCTTAGCGGAAGAACTATACCAGAATATGACTGGTAGCGGTCAGTCAGTACATCTCCTAGATTATCCAATAAATGTCGAAGTAGATCAGGAAGTACTTGACCAGATGGCGGCTACGCGCAAGGTGATTGCTGAGGGTCTGGCTCTGCGTATGCAGAAGTCAGATACAGAGTTGCAGATTAAAGTGCGGCAGCCACTAGCTAAATACATCTACACTGGTGAGCAATTGCCGACTTGGTGCGAGGATATTATACGGGATGAAGTCAATGTCAAAACGGTTGAACATGGGGATACGACTTGGATTGATAAAAATATTACGGACGAGCTAGAACGCGAAGGCTTTGTGCGCGAGCTAATCCGAGCAGTACAGTCGGCGCGCAAGAAAGCGGATTTGCAGGTGGATGATCGCATTAAGCTCAGTCTGAGCTGTGAAATCCCAGAAGAATGGCGTGAAACTTTGCAAAACGAAGTACTTGCTGTTGAGCTGAACCAAGAGGGGAATTATGCTTATGATGAGATTGCGAAGGTGAATGGTGAGAATGTTACGATTTCATTGCAAAAAGCTTAGCTAAACAAAGGGAATTAACAAACTATTAATTATGAAAAAGGCATCTACATAAGTAGGTGCCTTTCTGTTTTTGTTCCAAGAAATTTTTAGTTATAATTTCCCATCATCTCCCATTATATCGCACAAATAATAGCACCTCTGCAACAGGGGTAGTGAAGCATAAAGTTGCACATTCCACAAAAATTAAGCATAAAAAGTATTGACTTTTTGAACAAGGTGTGCTAATATAAGGACAGTTAGATAACAAACAAACACATCTAACAAACAATAAAATAAAATAACCGTAGCAAAAAGTAAAGCTACAGAAAATAAAAACTCGGAAGATGTTGGTAAAGTGTACAACAGATTCTAAAAAGTAAAGGAAAACACACTATGAAAAGCGAAAAATTTAATACGAAAGGAGATACCAATGTAAAATCTACTGCCAATATGGCAGGGAATGAAGATCAGATTTTTGACTCAGCAACTGCCGATGTGATCCGTGACGAGAGCAAGTGGGATGCGTTCCAACTGGTCGGTGATACTAACACTGAAGAGATGGAGTACGTTTCTACCCCAAATAGCTCGGAAAAAGAAATGGAAAAAGTTCTTGATCGAGCTCGTGCTTTCCGTGTCGGACGTAAGATTCATATGGTCCTTGAAGCTCAGACGGCTTAGGGTAGAATCCGTGATCAAGAATTGACAAAAAACTGAGGCGGTTTGGAGTAAGTTTAGAATAAAACTCAGAGCAGGCTTCAAGCAAAGAGTAAATGAAGAATCTATGATATGCAGGATTTATTGATTCTGCGAAGCAATTAACATTAACGAAAGGAGAAGTTATATAAGTTAGATGAGTTGATTAAACTCAAGAACATGATGCAATTATATAACCGAAAATATTACTTAAACGGAGAGTTGTCTATAAGATAGAATAGCTAGCCTTTAGATTGCGGTCTGGAGGTCTAGGATAAAAACCGAACTTAGTGTTCGGTTTTTTGAAGCCATAAATAATTTGACACCTCAAACCACTCGTGCTAAACTGGAAAAAAGTCATGTAGTAGAAAGGTACTTAAAAGATGCCAAAAATAAACTTTCAGGAGGAACAGGTCTTTGAAGCCTTCATCCATAAGATGATCGTAGACAAAGGTTTGGCTGAAACTGATAGACAACAAAATGGAAAAATTCAGCATGAGTTGAGCATGCAGCTAGATGAAGCGATTCAAAAGGCGGTAATTAATGCTTTGTCGGACGAGCAACTACAAAAGCTCAGCGGGATGCTGGATAATGATATTAGCGATGCGGAGTTAGAACACTTCTTTGATAACTCTGGGATCGACTATCGCGAAACTGTTGGTCGGGCGATGCGGGAATTTCGCGAAGACTATCTAGGTATCAATACTACTACAAATGAACCAAATAACTTAAATAATACTGGACAAATGCCAAATGGCATGCCAATGCAGGGTACGGTTTCTGAGGTCCCAGGCGCATCTAACGTTGAGGGTGTGGCGCAACCTACTTATGGCGGTAATGAAGGAGAAATCTGATGAATAAGTTTGAGAGAACGTTTGGAGACGGATATAAAGGAGCGCCGTCATCCATGAAAAAAGATATGTTGCGAAGGGTTGAGGCGGGCGAGAATCCAGAAGTAGTTCGCGAGTATTATCTTAAGCAAGGCAGAAAGGCGATGGAAGCTGCAAAAAGACCAGTTGGCGGCAAGGCACCAGAAGTGGCTTCCGGGGGGGCTATGCCCGAAGCGGCACCGACACCAAAGCTCACTACGGAAGAAATTATACGTATCATGTCAGGGCAAGCTGGTAAAAGCGAAGAAACGCCAGCAGATAAGCCAGCAGGAGAAAGGGAAGTACCGACTAGTGAGCCAGCATCAGACAAAGAAGGGACGGGGGAGAAAACTCCTTTAACTGAAGAAGCTGATAGCGAAGAGTCGCCAGAGTTTGATAATGAAGAAAGCCAAGTGAGTCAGCGAGATGAGGCGTTACGTATTGATGAAGAGTTCAACGACGATGAGCAAGAGAAGGCTCAGCGTGCCATAGGGATTGAAGTCGAAAACATTCTTGACGGACGGTCCAAAGAAGAAACTCTAGAGTATTTCGATAGGAATATCGAGCACGTCAAGCAAGAGATCGCTGATTTGGAGCGCAAGCTTCAGTATAGTAAAGGTGATGAGGAACGGCGACTTGGTCGTTGGATTGCTGAGGCGCAAGCGGACCTTGCTTCAATGGAACGTCGCAGGGGGCTAGTGTCTAATTATGAACCTACAGATGAAGCGAATACTGAGCTAGAACAACATGACGGAGAGCCGCTGCTAGAGCAAGCGGCTGGTGGTGTTATAGATGACTTAAATCCGTTTCCAGATGAGCTACGACCATTCTTGTCCGAAGATGATCAGAGACTGTTGGACCTTGTTGAGAATACTGATTTTGTCGGTAGAGATCAGATGTTCAATCAGATCGTTGGTCGGGCAAGTGCTGAGCGCGCCCGTCAAGAAGCTGCAGCAGACGCGGAGGTGCAACGCCAAGAAGCTTTGGATCGTTTTCGAAGGCGTGCTAGTGGTGATGAACATGGTCTTGAGGGTGATAATGATGAAGAGGCAGACCCAGACTATGTAGTTACACCAAAGCCTCGTCCAGAGGGTGTTCGTGATGATGACACTGTTGCGAGCGTAAGCGAACTTTTGGAGAATGCTGAGGCTTTGCGGGATGAATACGAACGCCGACTCAGTCAGCTTGACCCAAATGATCCTATTCGTGCTCGGTTTGAAGCAGCTTTGGAAGATCAGAAAAAGCAAGTCGAGGGATTCCGTAAACGCTTGGAGTACGCTAAAGAATTTGCCGATCTTGAGACTATTGAAGAGGCTATTCCGGCAGGAGAAAAAGAGGCTACAAGGATTAATATTTGGGAGAAGCTGAAAGATCGCAACGCTTTCAAAAAGATTGTGCGTCGTGCGAAGGCTGCCGTATTTGCGATTATCGCTACTGCAACGATGCTCGGCGGCGTGGCGACAATGATGAGCCAAACAGCTTATGTTGCTGATTCCGCCCAAGACACTATGGCTAGCAATAGTGCGGCGGTCGAATTAGTAGACCTGACTGCAGATCAGGAGCAACAGGCATCTGAGAATGATGGTGGTGTTTCCCAAGAGAAAGCCTTGGAAGAGCTAGCTGAACAACTAGGTGTCAAGATTGAAGACCTAGAGGTTGACAGTAATTACGAGGTAGCTTGGAATGGTGTGACTTATAATTATGATGAGTATTATGGTTATGGCGATCGTAATAATAAGGTGAGTTGGAATGCCTTTGGTATGAGCCGAGAAGAGCTTTATGATGCAAAAGACGATAACCTGACTGCAAACGAAATGTATAAAATTGCTTATGCACAGCCAGAGGTTTTAGCGAGCTTTGTAGCGGATTTTCCAACTTTGCTAGAAGAGTGCGGTTTGTCCGCTGATCTGACCGCTTATGAGATTGATGATATCATCAGTAATCGTGAAGATGGTGGTGAAATTCAGAAAAAACTTTTGGCAGCGTTCAAGCGTATGCTAGAGAGTGATAATGTAAAATTCGAGTATACTTTAGCGCAAGGTACGGTGGGTACGCCATACATGACGGTAGCTGAGGATGAAACGCCAGCTGGACATTATCTCGCAATGGATGAGAAAACACGTGAAGACGAGCCGCAAGTAGTTTTGACATACTCTGTCCGCAGTGATGATGGGACGATCAATGAATATACGGCACATTATAACTTGCGCTGCGGATTCCAACCAAATAACTACAACGAGGGTGAGCCAACTGCTATCACTTACACAAATGAAATCCCAACCCCAGATCAGACGCCGACACCTGAGCCAACTGCTATCACTTACACAAATGAAATCCCAACCCCAGATCAGACGCCGACACC
>RYWJ01000004.1:32446-75585 GCA_003979185.1 Candidatus Saccharimonadota bacterium
CCAGAAGAACCTGAAGAGCCCGAAGAGCCAGAGAAACCTCCAGTAACTCCACCAGAAGAACCTGTCACCCCGCCAGAAGAACCTGAAGAGCCCGAAGAGCCAGAGAAACCTCCAGTAACTCCACCAGAAGAACCTGTCACCCCTCCTGGACCATTACCAGAACCTGAACCAGAACCAATTGATCCGCCAATTCCGCCTGAACCAGGGCCAATTCCACCTGAACCAAAACCAACTCCGCTCCCTCCAGATCCAACTCCTCCACCAGAAACTGAAGAGGTCAAGAATCCAGAGGAATTGGAAGAGAATTCTGAGCTTGGGGCTAATGGTGAAGTAGGCGAAACGGGTGCTGTCGAACAAGAAAAACCGCCACAGTCTCCAGCACCAGTGGAAACACCTGAGGATAATAAAGATAAGACTGAAACTGAAATGCAACCAGATAATACCTTAACACAAGAAGAACAGGATCAAGCCCATCAGGAACAAGAAAATGCCAATAACAATGAGATAGTCGAAGGTCCAACTGGCGACGCGTTAGATGATTATATTAACTCACTGCTTAATGGTGACGGTAATTAATAAAATAAAAAGAGAATAGAGGAACAACTAATGAAGTCTGGAAAAGTTAGTTTAGTAGCGTTAGTGGCAGCGATTTTAGCGCCACTGGCGCTTGCGCCAAATGTGATGGCGTGGGGGCCAGAGCGTCCGACCTACACTATGAATCAACCAGCTAATCATGCTACATTTAACTCAATTACCGACAACGCTGGAGTTGGTGATGAACGTGATTTCGTACGCATTGTCGAGAAGAATACTGGCAATACGTATACTAGCGATCTTGAGCTTGAAGCTGGAAAACAGTATGAAGTCTATATTTACTATCATAATGACGCATCGGCGACCTACAATGATAGTGCACATAATAATGTCGGTGTGGCACGCGATGTGCGTTTATCATCGTACTTTCCTCATGAGCTTGCTAAGGGCGAGGAAGGTCAGGTAAGCGGTAAAATTAGTTCGATCAATACAGATCCACTAGTGGTTTGGGACGAGGCTTTCGTAACAGCTAAAGAAGCGATGACGTTACACTACGTGGAGGGTTCGGCAAAGATTTATAACAAGTACAACGCGTCTGGTACGGTACTATCGACCAACTTATTTAGTGAGCAAGGCACATTCCTGGGTCTAGCAAAGTTAAATGGTATCATCCTTGGATGCGATGAGTATTCTGGGCATGTTGTCTATACTTTACAGACTGTAGCAACCGACGGGCCAGAGCCGACCCCAGATCCAACTCCAGATCCGAAGCCAGTAGAGCCAGAGATACCAACCGAATTGCCAAAAACTGGTCCTGTCGAAATCGTCTTTGCAATCGTAATTGTATGTTTGGTTATTGCTGGGATTGTCTATTGGAATCGTACTCATAAGGCGGTAAAGAAAGCTACTAAAAAGGCTAAAGGTAAAAAACGTTAGAAACTGCCAAATAAAAGTTCGTTTAATATCACACCAGCCATATCCCTAAAGCTTGCGGTGTCCACGCATCCCGTCGTTATGGGTGCGTGTCACCTTCTCCTCGTTCGTAAACTGCGGACAAGCTTTAGGGATAGGCTGAGTGTCATATTAGGTCAGGCGGTTCAGGGAGCGACGCTAGGATTGTAGTACTGTATCCCCTCACCACCCTTAACCAATATACTATTTAGGTAGTAGCGACGCAGCGTATGGAGAAGCCGTAGTAACGGTAGAGGTAGTTGACGGCCAGGACGACACCAGAGCTACCGAAGAACAGGTGGTAGGCGTAGGTACTGGAGCCTGCAGTACGTGACCAATAGCGGCCGACGGAGCCGACATTGCTAAGAGCGCTATCGATGACGTGCCCGGCATAAGGGAAGTTGTAGGGAGCAGAGCGGATCAAAAAATTCCCCTAGTTTTATACTAGAGGGAATTAAGTTTTATTTGATAGAAGTAATCTCGATAAGAGAATATTTCTGGCGATGACCAATCTCTTTGTGAACGCGTTTCTTGGAGTGGTAACGAATAACGCGGATTTTTTCTCCGGCCACTTTTTCTTCCACAACTTTTGCCGAAACTTTCACGCCTTTAACTTCTGGCGCACCAACTGAAATCTTGTCGCCGTCAATTACAAGCAAAGCACTAGTTTCGAGCTCTTTCGTACCTGCCGGTAGGAGGTCCACCCGGAGGGTCTCTTTCTCTTCGACAAGATATTGCTTACCGCCGATGAGTACAACTGCTTTTTTCATAATAATCCCTTAGTTATTAATATCTGTGTATCATCTTATCATACCTTAGTAAAAATTGCAAGAGTTTCATTGCGTAGAAGTATGATATACTATTGGTAATGGAAAAAAGAAGATTTTGGGATAAATTAAAAAATACAAAGCTGTTTTGGATTAGCTTACTGGTTATCATCCAGACGGTTATTTATACTTTTGCTGGGATTAATAAGACTTATTATCATATGGATGAGATGTACTCCTATGGTTTAACGAACTATGATCGGGTAAATATCTATGATAATGAAGATTTTTATAATCAGTGGCATGATGCCGCGTATTATAAAGATTATTTAGTCATTAATGAAGACGAACGGGGAAATTTTGCACCAGTTTATACTAATCAGCGCGATGATGTGCACCCGCCCTTATACTATTTGATGCTGCGTTTGGGGATGGAGGTAATTCCTGGTGAGTTCTCAAAATGGCCAGGTATTATTCTGAATATTATAGTGATGGGCGTGAATACAATCTTCTTATATTTAGTAGTTGAGAAATTATTAGGCAAATCATCTAATCGTGAGCTAAAAACATTTATTATTACGACGGTAGCTGCCTTATCGATAGCAGTGGTTAGTACGACGATGTATATTCGTATGTATGCCATGTTGACGATGTTTGTCACGATCACGCTGTGGCTACACCTAAAATTATTGGAGCAAAAGTCTTTGCGCCCAGGTCTGTATGTTGCAATAGGTGTCACGGCTTTTTTGGGTGTATTGACGCAGTATTATTATATCTTTTTCCTTTTGCCACTGTTTATCATGTTTGCCATAAAATACATTAAAGCCGAGCGGATGCGGGATCTTTGGATTTATACGGGAACACTGGCGGTCGCCGCAGTTGTATCGCTAGTCGTTTGGCCATATTCAATACAGCATATGTTCTTTGGTTATCGTGGTGTAGGTGTGTTAGGAGACTTGTTGAATTTCCTTCACCTTGGGGAACAGCTTGGTACCTTTGCTGGTATTCTTGCGTACTATGGATTTAGTTTTATTCTGCCGATTTTACTAGCAATAATGTTTATCTTGGCGATTCGTGGCTTGAAGCTTGGTCAGAAGCTAAAAATCAAGCCTGAGTTAGAAGAGAACTATCGTTTTGTTTTGTGGCCAGTTTTAGTTTATTTTCTGATCGCTGCAATCGCATCGCCGTATACTGACTTGCGATATATCTCTCCAATCTGTGGTCTGATGATAGTAGTGGTCTTGATTGGCTTGGCTTGGCTGGTGCGTATGGCGACTTCCGAGAAGGTAATGAGCCGGATTATGCTCAGTTTATGTGCAGTTATGCTGATTTTGCCACTGCCTTTGCAAATTGAACCGAATGTTGAGTATTCAAGACTAAAAGATCTAACGGTTTTCGTAGAGGCGAAAAAGTCCAGCCCAGCAATCTATCTATATAATCCGGGCAACGAGCGTTTCTTAGATGATTTATTTGTATTTACGGAAGTGAACGAATCCTACATTATGCACCATCAAGAGTATACCGAAAGTAACTTTAAGCGGATTTTATCAGGTAAGGATTTGTCGGATGGTTTAATTGTTTTTGCTAACTATGGCGATACGAATGAACTCTATCTTAAAATATTGCGTGAAGCAACCGGCCTATCAGACCAGACTTATATTGCCCGCACTAATTCGGCAGATGTTTACTATTTGAAGCGGTAAAAGACAGTGTTTTAATTTAGCAAAAGCTCGATTGTATGCTATAATTAGAATAATTATGGCGAAGGTAATATGTATCACAAATCAAAAGGGTGGTGTTGGTAAGACGACAACGTCCGTGAATCTATCATATTTCTTGGCAAAAGACAAAAATAGGGTTTTGCTGGTTGATGCGGATCCACAGGGAAATGCTTCTAGTGGTCTAGGGCTCGATAAATCGGTTCTTGACGCTAGTATGACTGAGGTGATGTTGGAGGCAGTACCGTTTGCTGATATTATTCAGCCGACAGCATTTAAGAACTTCGATCTTGCTCCTACGACTCCACAGCTTGCGAACGCCGAGGTCGAAATGACCAATCTCAAGCAGAAGTTTACTGTGATGAAAAAAGCCATTGATAGTGTAAAAGGTAATTATGACTATGTAATTATTGATTCGCCACCAAGTTTGTCGCTTTTGACGGTAAATGGCATGATTGCGGCAGATTACTTGATCCTGCCAGTGCAGACGGAGTTCTACGCTCTGGAGGGTGTAGCGCAGCTACTCGAAAGCATGGCGATGGTGAAGAAAGCTTTGAATCCAAACTTAAAACTTCTTGGCGTCTTGGCTACCATGTATGACAAGCGCACTTCACTTTCAATGGAAGTTCTAGAAGAGGTACGTAAATACTTCAAAGATAAAGTTTTCCGAACGATGATACCACGCAATGTGCGTGTGGCTGAAGCTCCGAGCCATGGCGTGCCAGTAGGTTCATATGATAAATTTAGTAAAGGTGCGAAGGCGTATAAAGAGTTTGCGCGTGAAGTTGAGGAAAGGACACAAAAATAATGGCTTTAGGAAAAAAAGGTTTAGGGCGAGGTTTTGCTAGCTTAATTCCGACTGATTTAGTGGAAGCGGAGTTTGACCCAACCAGTAATGAAGATGCGAAGCTGAGTCAGCTTGTTGAACTTAATATCGAAGATGTAGTGCGTGATGAAGATCAGCCGCGTAAAGATTTTAATGAGGAAGCCCTGCAAGAACTAGCGGCGTCGATTAAGGAACATGGTGTATTACAGCCAATCGTCGTAGTACGCAAAGATGATAAATACCAGATCGTAGCGGGTGAAAGGCGTTGGCGTGCCTCTAAGCTAGCCGAGCGTAAAACTATTCCTGCGATTGTACGAACCCTAGATGCTCAGAATAAGTTGGAATTATCCATTATCGAAAACGCGCAGCGTGAAGACCTAAACCCGATTGAGCTGGCGACGGCTTATGCGAAGCTGAAAGAACAATTCAATCTAACTAATGAAGAAATCGGTAAGCGCGTCGGTAAGAGTGCCGCTACCATCATCAACACAATGCGATTGTTGAAACTTCCGGAAGAAGCTAAGAAAGCTATGCAGGAGCATAATATCATGGAGGGGCCGATGCGACCGTTAATCTCGCTTGATCCAGAAACTATTCATGAGATTTTGCCAAAGATTATTGAAAATGATTGGTCGAGTCGTAAAGTTGAGCAATACGTAGCTGAGAACAAGAAGAAAAGTTCTCTCAAAGCTGTGAAGGCAAATAATTATCTAAAAGATGAAGCACGTCTTAGCCGGGAATATAATGCGGAAGTGAAGATTCGTGGACGTAGTGTGACTTTTTCGACAAAAGATGACACTGAATTTCGTCGATTATTGGATAGTTTTTAAGGTTATTTTAAGAAAAGTTGATTTAAAACTTTATCTATGCTTGTCTGTAAGGGGAACAGATGCTAGGATGAAATAGTGGAGATAAGAATATTATTTTCGTAATATTATCTCTAGTAACTTTGGATCATGAATACTGTCAGAATGGGGGTAAAACTTATGACAGAAAAGTCAACTACTGGTTTGACCGGCGAGATCGTCAACCTGACGATGATGGATATTACCATCGTCAATGAGGACGGGCGTTCAGTTGCGGTGTTTCCGGCCACCCAGAATCCTGTCAAGCTGAAGAAGGTCAGCGATGACATTCCGCGCGACCAGATCGATGAAGTGGAGCCGACTGTGATTCGTGAGTACTGTATCTTTATCGAGAAGGTCGAGAGGGTTAGCTTGCTGAATGGTTGTATTCCTTTGTCATCGCCGACTGAGGATATGCAGAGTTTGATCGGATTTTGGGAGAGGCAGATTGCCGAACGCGGGGCGCATCTGGAAGACTTTCCAAAATTCGGTGAAGCTGTCGATGCGGCTTGGCTTGACGCTTGGCGGCCGCGTGACGATGATGATAGGAAGAACTTACTCATGTCAGTAGTTGCTTTACACAATGCTGACCTGTTGGGCGCTCAGGACGCAGTTCTGCGTGTCTATTCGCAGCCCTACTATGTGGTGACGCGTGGCGTGGCAGTCTTAGCGAGGCTGCTAGGGTTGTGTGAGCGAACGGTCGATTTAACGCGGTTGCTGGTGCCGGCTGAGCCTGCATCCTTGTGCGATACCAGTAATTGCTACTCCTATCACTCCTTGGTGCCAGCATACTTTATTTTTCAATAATAAGGGGGTGAGGTAAAGTGATGGCTCTGCGTGGTACGGTCGTAAATTTGACTGGCAAAGATATTCACCTCGTAAATGAGTATGGACGGGTGCTACGGACGTATCGGAAGAGCAAAGACATTATCATTATCGACCGGCAAGAAACTTGCACAGGAATGATAAACTCCGAGGTCAGCTTGGTGGACGATAGAGCGCTTGATATTCGGGGTTTGCCAGAACGGCAATTTCTAGCAAGCACGTTTTATATTGTAGGTCGTAATGTGGCATTGGCGGCGTGGCAGTTAGGTCGCGAGATGGGTGACTTACTGATACCGGTTTGTCCACTCACGCGCGGGGAGGCGCCAGATTTGCAAATCGTTGGCTACCGAGCTTTGATGCAGGCGGCACATTTGTTTGACAGACGACCGTCACGATCCTAAAAGATTTCCCTCAGCTTCGGCTGGGGGATTTTTAAAATATCCATAAAATTTCCTGCTCGGTCTTGCAATGTCGGTCATACTTTGTTATAATGATTATATCTGATAAAACTTAGGGGGATTAGATAAACTAACGAGGAAAATATGAATAGTAGAGAAGCAGAGCGACGTGCTCGCCTCATGAAAATGCGGGATGAGAGGTTGCCAGACATTAAAAAACAATTTGAAGAAGCGCAGAAGCGCAATTTTAACTCTAATTTTGCGGATGGTGGCAAGGATGCAAAACTAGTCAAGCATAAGTCAAGTGATGCGAAAGCTCGTGGCAAAAAGCCTACCACTAAGTCAAAAGCCAACCCGACAAAAACGAAAACCCAGGCTTCAGTAAGCAAAAAAGTCGGTCTAGGCGTGTCAGTGCGCAAGGGTGAGATGGTGCATCACCAGAGAATGCTATCTCAGGATGTGAATGCGCAAGCTACACAGCATATTATTGGTGTTCCAGTGAATAAGAGCCGTTACAATGGTTATAATGGCAATCAAGTCACGAATGCGCAATTGCGTGCAGCTCGACCGAATCCTGACGCTGTACGTATCATTCCGATGGGTGGTGTTGGTGAGTTTGGTATCGGTAAGAATATGACTATTATCGAGTATAAGGGCGAGATTATCATCATTGACATGGGCTCACTCTTTGCTGGTGCGGATTATCCAGGCGTGAACTATATGGTGCCGGATATCCAGTATCTTGAGGATAATGCAGATAAGGTCAAAGCGATCTGTTTTACGCACGCCCATTTGGATCATATTGGAGCTTGTCGCCATTTGTTGCCAAAATTCAATCCACTCACGCCGATCTACGCAACTCCTTTTACTGTTGGTATGATTCAGCGACAGATGTCGGAATTAGATGATATTCCGGAGCTAAATTATCAGCCAGTTGATCCGTTGAAGAATGAAGTGATTAAAGTGAGTGAGCATTTCAGCGTGGAATTTATCCATACCTTGCATTCAATCCCGGGCAACGCGGCTATTGTCGTGCGTACGCCAAACGGAGTAATCTATTTTAGCGGTGACTGGCGCCGTGAAACTAATCCGCTCGGTCAGCAAACGGATTTTGAGCGTATTGATAAGATCGTGAAAGATGAGGGAATTGCGCTACTCGTGAATGAATCTACTAATATTGATTCGCCAGGGCGTCACCCACATTCAGAATATGATGTCGGCGAGAATCTCGGTCGGGTTATGGATCATTACGCTAATGGGCGCGTGATCGTGAGCTGTTTCTCTTCGCAGATTAAGCGTATTGAGCTGATTTTGAATGAGGCCGCCAAGCGTGGTCGTAAGGTAGCTTTTGCTGGTTTTTCGATGATTAATAACGTCGAGGTAGCTTTGCGCACAAATGTGATTAAAATTCCAAAAGATACCATCATGAAGATGGAAGACATCATTAAGTTGCCAGATGATAAGGTAACGGTGGTTTGTACTGGTTCGCAGGGCGAGCTGAATGCTGTCTTGAATCGTATGGTTTCTGGTGCACATAAGTACATCAAGATTAAGTCGAGCGATGTAATCGTCTTTTCTTCCAACCCAATTCCAGGCAATGAGCCACATGTGGTAAACACCGTGGACGGGCTGCTGCGTGAAGGCGCTGAAGTAATCCAGAATGGCAAGACTCATATTACTAATCTTGGACCGTTACACTTGTCGGGTCATGCTTATTTTGAGGATCATGTCGAGTTCGTGCAGCGTTTGCATCCGACCAATTACGTACCATACCACGGTGAATTTTATATGTTGGAGCATAGTGCAGAGATGGCAGAAAATGTCATTGGTATGAAACGCGAGCGGATCCTAGTCACTGATGATGGTGATGTGATCGAGCTGATGCCGGATCAGACGATTCATAAATGTGGTCGTATCCACGTTGGCAATAAGCTATATGACGATGCGGATAAGCCAGTACATGAAGCAGTCGTCAAAGATCGTATTCATATTTCTCGCGAAGGTATCTTTATTATTGTCTTGACCCTGAGCAAGAAAAATAATCGACTCGTAAAAACTCCCGATATTGTGTCGCGCGCGTTTATCTACTTGGATAATTCTGAAGAATTGGTTGCAAAAATCCGCCACTATCTGCGCGTACGGACAGACAAGTTATCTGGCGATGATATGAAAGCATTCAAAGAGGAGATTAAGGAAGATGTTACGCACATCCTCTTCGACGCAACTGGACATACGCCGATTGTAATACCAGTGATTAATCGAGTTTAGATACGAGTGTTAGAAAAGGGGCAACGAACAGAAAAAGCACCGGATTGCTCCGGTGCTTTGGTGTAAGGATTTTGGTGAATTTTGCTTAGCACTCTTGACTATAGAGTGCTAATTTGCTATAATGGGATAAAATGATATATAATATATAGTAAATTTTGGTTTGATGTTTTATAAAAAGTGGAGATTTTATGGAAAATGAATTTAGTGAAATGATGAATCGGCTGTCGGAGAATGCACGTTTTGCATTGCAGAAAGCAGATTTGTTCAGTAAGAAATATAATAATGGCTATATGGGTACAGAGCATATCTTGCTAGGGATATTGGCACAGGACGCTTCGGAAGGGGCGAAGATCTTAGCGAAGTTTGATATTGATCTAGCTAAGGCTGAGACAGCACTGGGGCAAGACGCCGTCGAGGTAAAAGGCGGATCGGCGATGGCGATGATGTCTTTGTCGGAGTCGGCGGTTTTGACTTTGCGGATGGCAGATCACTATGCGGATGAACGTGGCGCTCGTACGGTGGGTACGGAATATTTGTTGTATGCACTGGTTTGCCAGCAGAGCTCACGCGGAGCAGTTTTGCTGACGAAGTTGGAAGTCGATTTGGACGAGCTTCTGAGCGTGATTGAGAAAGAGCTGGATACGCAGGTTGAGCATGAACGTAATCAAGAAAAGAAAAAGGAATATCGCAAGGGTGGTCAATTACGTTGGCTCAAGAAATACGGTCAGGATCTGACTGATCTTGCAAAGGATGATAAGTTAGATACGGTGATCGGTCGTGAGCGCGAGATTGAACGCGTCGTGACAGTGCTAAGTCGTCGCACGAAGTCGAATCCAGTTTTGATTGGTGAAGCTGGCGTAGGCAAGACGGCAATTGTCGAAGGGTTGGCGGAGCGCATTGTGAAGAATGATGTGCCTGGACAGTTAATTGGCAAACGTATCTTCCAGATTGACTTGTCTAATATTGTAGCGGGAACGAAATTCCGTGGCGAGTTTGAAGAGCGTATCAAAGGCGTGATTGATGAAGCGATCAATAACGATGATATTATTTTGTTTATTGATGAGTTGCATTTATTATCAGGCGCTGGTGCAGGTGAAAGTACGATGGATGCGGCCAATATTCTCAAGCCAGCCCTAGCGCGTGGTCAATTACAGTTAATTGGTGCGACGACGATGGATGAGTATCGTAAATATATTGAAAAAGATAAAGCTTTGGCGCGACGTTTTCAGACTGTGATGGTCGAGGAGCCAAGTACAGAAGTGACCTTAAAGATTCTGCGTGGGGTGAAGAAGCATTACGAGAAGCATCATCAAGTAGAGATTCCTGACGAAATGTTGGAAACTGCTGTCAACATGGCTGGTCGCTATATCAACGATCGTTTCATGCCAGATAAGGTAATTGATGTTTTAGATGAAGCTGCGGCAATCGCGAAAGTTGTAGCGGACAAAAATGGCGGTTCACAGTATAAGAAACTCAAGGTTCAGCTCACCGAGTTAGAAGAGCAAATGCAGAATGCAGCAGAGAACGAAGAGTTTGAAAAAGCCGCCACGCTCAAGACGGAGTCGGAAAAACTTAAGAAAACTTTGCAGTCAATGAAAAAGGAGGGTGCGGAGAAGTTACCAGTGCTTTCTGAAGATGATCTCGCCTTAGCGATCTCACTTAAGACTGGTATTCCAGTACAAAAAGTGCATGGCTCAGAGCTTGAGTTGCTTGATAAGCTTGAGGCGCATTTGAAGAAGTCGGTCATTGGGCAAAACGAGGCAATCAAGGCCACCGCGAAAGCGATTCGTCGTGGACGCAGTGGGATCGCCGACCCAAATCGTCCGATTGGCAGCTTCTTATTCATGGGGCCAACTGGTGTCGGTAAAACTGAATTAGCGAGGGTGCTGGCGCGAGAGGTTTTTGGAGGCGAGAACGCTTTGATTAAGATTGATATGTCGGAATTTGGTGAGAAGCACAATGTGTCGCGTCTAGTTGGTGCGCCAGCTGGGTACGTTGGTTATGAGGATGGCGGCAAGCTAACTGAGGCGGTGCGTCGTAAACCATATTCGGTAGTTTTGTTTGATGAGATCGAGAAAGCTCATCCGGACGTCTTTAACATGCTCTTGCAGGTTCTGGGTGATGGCGTTTTGACCGACGGACAAGGTAATAAGGTAAAGTTTAATAATACGATCGTTATTCTGACTTCAAACCTTGGCGCAAATGAGATGTATCGTGAAAGCGAGTTTGGTTTTGCAGCGAAAGATTTGAAGAAAAAGCGCGACCTAGATGCGGAATATGAGAATAGTAAAGAAATTGCAATGCGCGAACTCAAGAAAGTCATGAAGCCAGAGTTGATTAATCGTCTGGATGCGATTTTGGTCTTCCATCCATTGACTCAAGAAAATGTTGAGAAGATTTTTGATAACCTGATCGAGGAGCTCAAGAAACGCTTAGTAGAGAAAGGTTTGAGCTTGCAAATTTCGCCGGAAGTTAAACAAAAGCTGATCGAGGAGGGCTATGATCCGAAGAACGGTGCTCGCCCATTGCGCCGCGTGATTGAAGATAAAGTTGAAACTTTGATTGCTGAAGCGATGATTACGGGTGAGCTGAAAAAAGGTAATATTGCCAAGATTGGCCTGTCCCGCGAAAAGACCAAAACTGGTGAGCGCAAGCTAACATTGAAGGTGGCTAATGGATAATACACCGAGCGAGCGCAGAGCGCGTAGTCGTGAACTGGCGGCGGTTTTTATCACGGCTTTCGTGATGATCGGATTGTATGCGATTGTGCAATCTACACCGGTGCAAGACTTTTGGCATGGCTTGTGGTATGATGAGCCAGTAGCGGTCAGCGATTTGCGTAGGGATCTGGAGCTCACTAGTGAGGCAGAAAGGATTTTTCTAGCCACGCAGCCAGCTATTGAAGACGCAATCAACTTTAACGAGCATTGCGATAGTCATCGTAAAGATGTTTCGCTGCTTGGATGCTATACTGGCGGAAAAATGTATGTTTATGAAGTGCAGCTTGATAGTTTGCGTGATTCGCATAAAGTTACTGCAGCGCATGAATTATTGCATGCAATTTGGTCGCGCCTAGGTGATGGCGAGCGTCGAGAAGTAGAAGAATTACTTGGCGAAGTGGAGCAGACGCAACCGGACTGGGTAATTGCTGAGCTAGAACTTTACAACGAAAAAGAACGTTTGGAAGAACTGTATACGCGAGCAGGAACGAAGCTCCGTACGCTCCCAGAAAAATTAGAAGCGCATTATGCTAAATATTTTCGGAATCGTCAGCGAATTGTCGACTTCTATGAGAATTATCAAGCTCCATTCAATGAGCTTAAGCAAAAAAATGCCGATTTGAAAACTAAAGTTGAACAATTGAGTGCTGAGATAGAGCGCGGTCGCAATGAATATACTACACGTTTACAAAAGTTCAATGCTGAGCTTGCCACGTTTAATAATTGCGCAAACACTGAGGGTTGTTTTAAGGCGATGGATGTATTCTTGAAACAACGAGAAGCTTTGGAGAATGAGCGTGTGAGTCTTGAAAACTTGCGCCAAGAGCTGAATAGAAAGATTGATGAGAATAATACAATGGTGACAGAATATCAAAAGAACCAAGAAGCCCTAGGTGAACTATCTAATGCGCTAAACTCCAATTTTAATAAACTAGAAGAAACGAATTAGAAGATGAAGAATAAGGAAAGGATAATAATGAATAAAGTTTTAACTAATGATTATTTAGTACCAACGGTAGTGGAAGAAACTACGCGAGGTGAGCGTGCTTATGATATTTATTCGCGTTTATTGAACGACCGTATTGTATTTCTGGGTGAACAAGTAAACGCACATACGGCGAATCTAGTAGTCGCTCAACTTTTATATCTCGCCAATGAAGATCCGAAACGTGACATTAAGCTTTACATC
Source organism: Candidatus Saccharimonadota bacterium (assembly GCA_003979185.1). Lineage (GTDB taxonomy): Bacteria > Patescibacteriota > Saccharimonadia > Saccharimonadales > Saccharimonadaceae > Nanosyncoccus. The sequence continues at coordinate 45,488 of RYWJ01000004.1, forward strand.
AATTCTCCTGGTGGTTCAGTGTACGATGGTTTGGCGATTATTGACACAATGAACTATATTAAGCCGGATGTGCAAACGATCGGTATTGGTTTGCAAGCCTCAATGGGCGCAATGTTGCTTAGCTGCGGCGCAAAAGGCAAAAGGTTTGTTTTGCCAAATGCGCGCGTAATGATTCATCAACCATCTTCTGGTACGGAAGGAAAAATCACTGATCAGGAAATTGCTCTTAAAGAGGGAATTTATTTGAAGAAGAAGCTGGCAGAGATTTTTGCTGAGAATACTGGTAAAGATATCAAACAAGTTGAAAAGGATATGGATCGAGATAACTGGATGTCCGCTGAAGAAGCTAAGGCTTATGGTATTATTGACGAGATTATTTAATTGTCAATAAAATGTTTTTTATCTTAGGCATGCCGCTAGCGGTTTGGTGTTGGCTAGCAGCATACTAATCTTTGGAAAGTTAATCTTTAGAAAGTCATGCTTCTGTGCTATAATTAAAGCAACAATAGAAGTGGAGGAGTTATGCGCATTGGCGTAGATATTGACGGCGTGCTAAATCGCAGGCAAGAGTTTATTCTAGAATATGGTTCGAAATATTGTCTAGAAACTGGGCGTGGTCATTTGCAAGATCCCAATGCTTTGCATTTTGGTGATATGTATGGATGGACGAAACCAGAACGTGATGATTTTTGGGATCATTACGGTTGGTTGCAGATGTATGTTCTACCGGCTCAGCTTTGCGCGTCGGAAGTGATTAAAAAACTGAAGGCTGATGGCCATGAAATCTGGATTGTTACTGGTCGTAACAATGGCGATAGGCGCGTGCTGGAAATGCCTGAGCATGAAACTTGGGATGTAGTGACGCGGCGCTGGTTGCAGAATAATGAAATTTATTTTGATGAGTTTGGTTTTAACCATCAAAACAAGGGTCAGTTTTGCCGAGATAATCAAATTGATGTAATGATCGAAGACGATCCTGGTTATTTGGAGACCTTCGATGAACAAACAAAAGTTTTTATCTTTAACCAGCCATATAATCGTAATGCAACTACACCGAATTGTGAGCGAGTGTTCGGGTGGTATGATATTTATAATAAAATTCGGGAGCTTGAGAAGTAATGAAAATTTTATGGACTGATGGCAGCGCTAGTCCGAATCCTGGCCCAGGTGGTTTTGCCGTGATTGAGAATGGTAAGCCAGTAGTTCTAGGTAATGAGACGGAGTCGACCAATATCCGGATGGAGGGGCTTGCGATGATTGCAGCGATGGAATATGCCGACGCTGAAGAATGCGAAATCCATAGTGACTCAGAATTTTGGATTAACGTTTTGACAAAATGGGCGCCGACTTGGTGTCGCAACGGTTGGAAAAAGAGCCGTGGAGAGATCAAAAATCTAGACATCGTGAAGAAAGCCTATGCTTTGTACCAAAAAGGCAACACAAAGCTTGTCTGGGTGCGTGGTCATGTTGGTACAGAAATGAATGAGCTAGCCGACGAGTGGGCAAACAAGGCTCGTGTGGGTGAGAAGCTACCCGACTAGCTAGACTGATTGACCGAGAAAAAGAGCCAGCAAGTTTTTGTGATAAACAGAAATTTCGTCGCAATTTTGTTGTAAGCATAAACATGATATTATAGTTGACAAATAACACATTATTAGCTTAAGCAATTGACTTTACACTATCTATCCCATACAATACAAGTAGAGGTAATAATATTAAACTTTTTGGGAGAAGATAATGAATAAAATGCATATTTTCGGTGCATTAGCGCTGACTCTTACTTTGTCTGTAGCAAATAATAGTGGAACTGCAAAGGCTGAAAGTGAGTCGTTGAGGGCAGCTGGTGATGATCGTAGTGCTCTGAACGAAGCGGTGCAAAATGCAGAGCAGGCTAAAGATTTTGCTAGTAAGAATCCGTCAAGTACTTATCCAGGCATTGAAAAATATCTGGAAAAATTAATCAAGGAAGCAGACCAAGTAGAGTCTCAGAATGTTGGTGAGCTGACCGATTCTCTGAACGCGGCGGCACGCGGTGCAAATCTAGCACTTGGTGTTAATCGTCATACAACAGTTGCAGAAGCGGGGAATTATAATACCACTTATAATCAGACCAATATGCAGAATCGTGATAGTCAAGTCGCAGAAACTCAGCTGACAGTAAAAGTTCAGGCACCAACTGATGCGACTTCAAAAACAGACGATAGTATGCGGGCATCAGGCATGGAGCGTGTTACTGATAATATGACTAAGTCTGACGTGGCTGATAACTCTACTGTTCAGGAATCATCTACAGAGCCTAATCAAGAAGTAGTTGAACTACCAAATACTGGTAATGACACTCGCCGTGCTGGTGTAGCAGAATTAGTGTTAGCCGGAGTAGCCGTAATTTTCGTTACGGCTGGTGCTACGGCGGTGATCTTAAAAAGCAAGAAGAATTCTTAGCGAGCAAATTTCGCTAAACCATCTGCAAGATCATTCGGTAAAAGTATCACAGTCTTTTGCGATGGATCAGTGCTGATCTTCTCCAGGGTTTGCAAAGTACGAATATTTAAGCCGCCTGGTGTGCGAGCAAGCATGCTGGCGGCTTCTGCGACGGCAGCAGCAGCACTCTTTTCGCCTTCCGCCGAGATAATGGCAGCACGACGTTCGCGTTCGGCTTCAGCTTGTTTGGCCATGGCGCGTTTCATGTCAGCTGGGAGCTCAATATTTTGGAGTTTTACATTTTCAATATCAATACCCCATTTGTCAGTTTGGTTGTCGACGATTTCGCGAATCTGTGCGGAAATCTCATCGCGTTTTGAAAGAATTTCGTCCAAATCAAAGTTGCCAGTAACATCCCGTAAAGCAGTCTGTGCGAACGTACTGGTAGCGTAAGCATAGTTTGTCGTTTCTAATACGGCTTTAGCGGCGTCAATAACTCGGAAATAAACGATCGCATCTACATTGACGGTGACGTTGTCACGTGTGATGACTTCTTGCTTTGGAATATCCATTGGCGTAGTACGCACGTCAACTTTAGTCATGTGATCAATGTAGGGGATGATCACTCGAAATCCAGGGCTGAGCATTCGCGAAAACTTACCAAGTCGTAAGACTACGCCACGTTCGTATTGATTGATGATGCGGATACCAGGAATGATAATAAAAACCAGAACTGCTAATAGAATAAATAAGAAAACCATAGTGTACTCCTAAAATTAATAAAACTTACTGTTATGGTAACAGACGCAAGTCTAAAAGTCTAGGTAGTGAAATATTTTTCTCCTAAAACCGTTGCCTATATTTTTGCACAAAATGATTATGTTTGTTATAATAGTAATATGAAGAAATTGATTGTAAAAAGTCAATTACCGGATCGTGTGACTTTTGATCGACAGCTGGCCAATATCGGCATGGAACTTTCGCCAGTTATTTGGCAACACGAAAGGGTATACTTGCCGAGTGATTATCGTCCAGCGATGAATTTTCCGAGATTGGTCATGCGTACTGAAGTGCGTACAACGGAACAGCCAGCGATCTATTCGATGTATTTGAAACGTCATATTGAAGATAGTGGGGTCGACTGGGTGAATTTTACTGAAGTAAAGAATTACACTGAAGCAACTGGTATCATCCATCAGCTTGGTTTTCGTAAGGCCGCTGAGGTTAGTCGTCAACGCCAAGAATTATGGCTAGACGATAAGACTGTGATTTATTTGGATAAAGTCGAAGGTCTGGATGGGTATTTTTTGAAATTAGAAGCTGAGCTGATTGACGACGAGCCAATTGATTTATTACGTCGTGATTTGTTCAATATCTTGCATATACTGGGTCAGGAAACTTTTGTTATGCAGACCTATTTTAGCTTGTTTTCTGAGCAGATTCAGCCATATTTCTTACCCGAAGAATAGAGAGCCTTAAAATAAAAATGTCTGAGTTTCATGGTTGACCTTACAAAATACTTATGTATAATAGGTAACATAGAGATCTGATTATAAACAATAAAAAGACAAATAGAAGGGAATATAATTATTATGTCGAATATTTCAAAAACGATTGCCGTGCTGGGCGTAGTAGCTGGTCTCGGCGTCGCTGCTTTGCCATTAAGCACTTATGCTGCTCCAACCGTATGGTCGCAAACTGGTGGTTCTGATACTACCTACGGCTCAGATGAGGACGGTAATCACTTTGTTAAGAAAGACACTGACATCAAGCTTACTATTGAAGATGTCCTCAGTATTGATACCGACGCAACCGAAGTAGAACTAACTTCTACAGATGGAACTGAATATACTAATGCCGCTCCACTTAATGTAACTGTAGTTAGCAAAAACTCTAAGGGCTACAACTTGACTATCGCTGGTACGGCCGATACAAACCCAACTAGCTTGACTAATACTGTCACTTCTAGTGATCAGATTACGGCAGGCGCTGGTACTTTCACTGCTCCTGCAGCCTTGAGCAATGCTACAACTTCTGAATGGGGCTATAGTATTGTGGGAAACACTACTTTCGATGGTGGTTTATACGCTGGTGTCAAGCCGGGTGGTGAGACTATCAAGACTTCTACCGCTTCAACCGTTAATGCTGGTGAAAAAACTCAGATCAACTTTGCTGCAAAGATCAAGGATGGTCAGGCATCTGGTACCTACAAAGGTAAGGTAACTTTTACCGCTACTAATAATCCAAATACCACTCCTACTCCTGAAGCATAGTATAACTAGTGCTAAAATACCGCTCGTAAAGGGCGGTATTTTTGATTGTAGAATAAGCATTTTTGGGATATAATAGACGGAATAAGGAGGTAAATGAAGAGAATTAAAGAATTTTGTCAGTGCCTAAAGATAGGGGTTGTGGCACTTAGCGTAGCTATTGCTAATATGACGGTTGGGGGGGCAGTGATGGCTGCGGAGGATGCACCAGAATATCGTCTTGCCATTACTCCGACGCAGAAAGACCTAAATACAATCAAACCAGGACAGACTTATACTGGCGAGTTTGAGATCAGAAATACCGGCAAGCATGATTTTCGTTATGAAATTAGCTTCTCGCCTTACAGTGTTGAGACGGAAACCTACGAGCCTGACTACGAGAAGGAAACGAAGTATACCGACATAGCTAAGTGGATTACCGTCGATGCCGAGGAGGGATTTTTAAAAGCCGGCGAGAATGTTACTCTAAAATATAAAGTCGATGTCCCAGAAAATGCTCATGCTGGGGCGCAGGCCGCTACAATCATGGTAACAATGACCAATGATAATGAGGCTAATGATACCGCCGTGCAAACCGTCCGTCAGCTTGGCTATCTGGTTTATGGTAACGTTGATGGCGAAACAGTTAAGACCGCAGAGATCCTTGAGAATAAAATTCCGAGTTTTCTTTTTAAGCCACCAGTGCAGGCGACTTCACTAGTCGAGAATACCGGTAATATTTATACGGTTGCTAAGTATAGCGTACAGGTTTTTCCGTTGTTTGGTGATGAAGAGATTTATACCAACGAAGAAAATCCTGATGGAAATATCATTTTTCCGGAAACTCGTAGATATAATACGGTGAGTTGGGATGGTGCACCGCAATTAGGAATCTTTCGTGTGCGACAAACGATCGAGATCTTTGACGAAAAGAGTGTTGAGGAAAAAATTGTATTCTTGTGTCCGATCTGGTTTTTGTTTATCGTGTTATTACTAATTTTCTTCATGATTTTCTGGATTATTAGTCGTATTGTGAAGCGTAGGAACGAAAAATAAGTCAGCTTGCCTAGTAAATCGTTGGGTTTGCAGACCATATAAATATGCGTTTATTGCTACCGAGAATAGGATGTAGTAGAATATAGTTATAAGGAGGAAATGTATGTCATATCAATTAACGTTGAATAAGCGTAGTGAGCAAGGCTCAAAAGCTAAAGCTTTGCGCAAGGCTGGTCTTGTTACTTCTGTCGTTTATGGTGCAGGTGAGCCAGTATTAACTAGTTCAGTTTATAATGAAACTGAGAAAGCCTTGAGCGCAGTGGGGTATCATTCGCCTGTAGAATTGCAAATTGATGGTCAAGTTCAGCTAGCCATCGTTAAAAGTGTTGCTGTTGATCCGGTATCTCGTCGAGTGATGAACATAGAATTCCAAGCAGTTTCCGAGAGTGAAGTAGTTGAAGCAAGCGCGCCAATCGTGGTTAAAGACTTCGATAAGTCAGAAGCAGCCAAGAAACATTATACTTTGTTGCAAGTCTTGGAAGAGGCAGCTGTGAAAGCCAAGCCATCCCAGTTGCCAAAGGAACTGATCATCGACGGTAGTAAACTCAATGATGTGGAAGACCGACTAACTTTAGCGGATATTGAGATGCCAAATGGGGTCGAGCTAGTCGACGCTGCAACTGCATCTGAGACTATCGTTGCTAATGTTTATGATCCAGCTGCTGAGGCGGCTGCTCGTGAAGCAGAAGAAACCCAAGTCGAACCAGTTGCTACTCCAGAAGAGTCCACTGAAACATCCGCCTAGTTTGTCTAGATGGATAGTCGCTGAGTGATGCAACAAAATGACCTCCAGATTTTAATCTGGAGGTCTATGTTTAACGTAAATATCTGAGGGCATCAACGTTAGCTTCAAGATGACGTTTGAGTGCAGCTTGAGCGGAACCGATATTGGCTACCTTGCCTTTCCAAAGCGTCATAGCAGGCTCCTGTAAAGCTCGACTAAAGGCAAAACTGACTGGCCACGGATATGGTGCATTTTGACAAATAGCGGTAAAGTTCTTGGTGGCATCCTTGGAAGCTTGACCGCCGCTGAGGAACAAAATACCGCCTACGTAGCGTGGTACCGCATGACGCATAATGGCCGCAGTAGCCATACCGATTTCGTCAGTCGTGGCTTGTTTGGCGCAGGTCTTTCCTGAGAGCACCATGTTGGTCTTAAGAATGCAACCAGCCAGATCAATCCGACGTTGCTCAAGCTTGGTGAAAATAGTAGTTAGCACCCTATCGGTGGCGGCAGCAGACTCTTCAATCGTATAATCATCATCCCATAAAATATCAGACTCGACGATCGGTACGACACCAGCAAGTTGACATTCTTTAGCAAAATCCGCCAGAAGCTCAGCATTTTTCTCGACCGCGATGAAACTAGGTTCATTCTTTTGGATTTGGAATTTAGCGCGCCATTTGACAAAGCGGAATCCGGCACTATAAGCCGCGCGTACACGATCATATAGACCTTTTTTACCAATTGTATAAGACTCACCAGTTTCTGCTAGTTCAGCTAGACCTTGATCAACTTTTAGGCCAGGGACAATATTATGATTGGTAAGGTATTCGGCAAGCGTCTGACCATGTTTGACTTTTTGCTTATAGTTAGTACCGCTCAGAATAACGCCGCTAATGTAACGGTTTAAGTCTGGCATTGTCAGCATTAGTTCACGGTAAGCTTTGCGCTGTTGCTCTCCTCCAGCGATACCAGAGCGTACCAAACGCTCCGTCAGATGCTGATCTGACTCATCCATCGCCAAAATACCCTTGTGGGGAGCCATGATGAGCTTGACGACGAGTTGCAAATTATCACGCTTCTCCTTTTCTTTTTTCGCAAGTTCTTGCAACTTTCGTGCTGACAATGAACCGGCGATCGTAGCTTGCTCAGCATTAAGCCTTGCCCATAATACTGCATCGCTAGCTGAACCACCCACCGAAACTACACCTAGCACAGTAGCCACGATTATAGAATATACAGTTAGATGCGTCATCATATCGGCTTTGTTAAGTGACCAGCTTTCTTCAGCCCCACTAAAGATAATCTTACGCGGGCTAATATGGCAAACCAGTTGCTGGCTTGGTTTATCTATGGCGACTTTATCGACAATCTCTGGTTCTTGATGAACGGCTGGCTCATCTTCTAGAAATAATAGATCTGCCATTTCTGCTAATTGTTTGCCAGCTGGAGTAGTATTGCGCTCAGCATGCACGGCTAATTTGGTGGTTGGTGAGAATTTCAAAAAGTTTTTAATACCATCCACTAATTTTGATGATGGTGTGGTCGAGCGGTCGATCAAAATCCAATCTGGAGTATCTTTTGGCATCGACCAATCAGTGATTTTTCGATTGCTAGGAATAAAATAGGTAATGGCGTCGTTGTGCGAGAAGATATAACGATAATTGTCGGGTTCGTTTGGCCAGGAAATATCGCCATCGATGATCTCGGTTTTAGCATTAAGAATATTGGCGTCCAGCCCTAAGCGGTGCAGCGTAGAGAAGGAAACTGCTGCGCCACCGTAGACGCTAGTGCGACGGAAGAAACTGTGCGCTTCACCATTAAAACCGAGGTTGAGCCAATCAATCCCATTATCGTCGGTTTCAAAATCATTGTGACGATCGTCCAGTTTAATATAAATATCCTTGAGGACATTACCGATGATTAGAATCTTGCTCATGTAATTATTGTACCATAAAACAGTTATGATTATGTGATTTCGGTTTAGCCACGTGGTGGTTCGCCCTCTGGCTCGGAGAGTAACTTCTTGGACTTAATTTCGTAACGTCGACCATTGACTGGGGAAACAAAGTAATCCTCGCTGAGAAGATTGACAAACATTGTTAGATCTCGGTCGTCCATGATAATGATTGATCCGTCATCGTCGGTCATTAGCTCGAGCTGCATGTCATCGGCATAGTCGATCAGCTTGTCCTGAGACATCTCCTCGGCAATGTCAAGCGATTGTAATTTTTTAACTAGAGGTTTTTTATCCTGCAGTAGTGTATTGAGAGTTAATCCCTCTGCGAAGGAAAGCTTATATTTATCGGTCAGCTCTTTGGCTTTCTCATCGGCAATGACTTGCGACTTATAGTCATATTGGAACAGATTCTCAAATTTAGATTGATTAAAAATTACCACATAGCCGTTGACGATTGCGACTTGGTTGTCATCAGGCATCTTGAGAGCGACTTCAGCTGAGAATGGCTCGAAGCTTTCGCCGTTGAGTTCCCAGCTTGTACCACCCTTGAGTGCGGAAGACGGGGACAAGGCTTTAGCAATATAAAAAACCTTGGTTTCGCCGCTATCGCTTGGGTAACTAAACTTGGCGATAATACCTTTAACTTTTTTGAATTCATCAACATGATCAGTGTAAGAGTCAATATTGCGATACTCGTGTTCGATCAGGTGAATCAAAGTCTCCGCGCGGCCGACTCTACTAAGCTTAGTACGGTAAATAATTTTATCTTCGCCATCAGACTTTTCGTATTCACGACACTCTAAACCCTTGTCGGCTTCTTTAATAATGTAGCCAGTGGCCTCTTGCATAAACATGGCTTTGACGCTAGCGGTTAACTTATCGGAGTAGCGCACGCGAAAAGGCGTGTAGTTTTTATTGAAGAGGAAGAGTTCGACTGAAACGTTATTCTTGACTTCGTCGATTTCATTGGCCCAGTGAAAGACGTCGAAATAATCATCAACAGTAGTATATTCAGCATCGTCTTTCATCGGTTCGGTGCGTGCAGCATCGGTAGTATTGACATGCTCCTGTGAAGAAAGATCGACAGATTCGGTAGGGGTATCAATATCGGAAGCGGGTAATTCGCTATTAACGTGGTTTTCGCCAGCAGCTTGAGCGTCTAGGATTTCTTGATTGGTTTGTGGTTCGGAATTATTAGTGTCGTTATCCATTTTCGATTACCTCCAGTTTGAAACCATTATAAATGAAAACGACGCAAAAGAAAAGCAGGAATTCAGATAGGACGTAATATGTGGAAAACTCCAATAGGGGAGTAAGGTGTTGGAAAAACGACCTGTGGAAAACTTTTGCAATATTTGCGAAAAAAGTTATTAAAAAGGCTTGTGTTTTTATAAAAATAAGTGTAAACTTAAATCAGTGGACGAAAACCCACACAAACAACTAAAATTACACAAAAATAAAAGAAGAAAAGTAAAAATAAAGTTGTTAATGCGGGAAACTAAAACCACAAACAAAAATATTATCAAAACAAAGATAAAGTAAATTAACAGAGTTTGAGATTGACCAACTAGGAGTTTTTGCGCGCGTTTAGGACACGCGACAAAGAATCCGATACGTACCTAAACTAACAAACACCTCCCAATTAACTCAATTATGGTTCGTGATGTTGAGGCCAACAAAACCCACTCGTAACACGTTATAAGTCTCTCAACGGCTATGATATATGATTTGCTTCGGCAGGTCGAAATCGTAGTAGATAAATTAACGTCAATCAACATCTTATCAAACAAACAAGAAATTAAACACAAAAACGTGAAAATTTCTAGTTGAACAATCTCAAACAAAGCGTGTATAATATACACATGGAAGAACTTCATAAGCCAGTTTTACTATCGGAAGTGCTTGCAGTTTTGCAGCCAAAGTCGGGTGAATCATATTTAGATTTGACGGCGGGCTATGCAGGGCACGCGAGCGAAATTTTGGATGTAACACGGAATTATAAAGACTCGGTCTTAGTGGATCGAGATATTAACGCGGTGAAGTATTTGCAAGAAAAATTCAAGGATAAACCTTTGCGGATTACGAATAGCGATTTTTATAGTGCGGTGTTACAGGAAATTGAGTGTGGAAACGCTTTCGATATGATATTAATGGATTTTGGGGTTTCTTCTCCGCAGCTAGATAGGCCAGAGCGAGGTTTTTCGTTTGCGAAAGAGGGTCCGCTGGATATGCGTATGGATCCGACGCAAGAGCTTAGTGCTGAGATCGTTGTAAACCACTGGAATGAAAGACATTTGGTGGAGATCTTGGAACAATACGGTGAAGAGAAGCCTGGTTTTGCGAGACTAATTGCGCGGGCGATTGTGCATGGTAGACCATGGCAGTCGACTAAGCAGTTGGGTGAAGCGTTAGGAAAGTATGGTCGTGGTGGTAAAACCCATCCGGCGACGCGAACTTTTCAGGCGATTCGGATCGCAGTCAACGATGAGCTAGGAGAGATCGAACGAACTCTGCCACTATTGCCACGGTTGTTAAAGCCGGGCGGGAGGGTCGCGATGATTACTTTTCATAGTTTAGAAGATCGGCGTGTCAAGGACTACATGAAAGAAGTGTCTGGGTATGGCGAGGAATCAGAATTGACAGTTTTGACCAAAAAGCCCGTGGTTGCGGAAAAATCGGAGTTGTTTATCAACCCGAGGGCGAGAAGTGCGAAACTGCGTGCTGCTGTCAAGTTGTAGAGTGTGGAGACTTTGCGAGACTTTTGCAGCGAACGCCGATGTAGCGAATCGTTCTTGGTATGATAAAGGCAGTTATTTTTGATCAGAAATCAAGGATGCCTGCAAAATAAAAACATAATACAAAAAGGAGGCTTATATGCCACGTCAAATCATCGTAACTAGCAACCGTTCTCGCGCTCAAAAAGTGCAAGTTCACTTCCGCTAGAAAAATCTAGCTACTTGTAGAGTTTGCATTTGCTCTGCGTAAAAATACGGGGTATTCGTGAAAAGTGTAATTGTGGAAGCGAATACCTCACCACATGGGCCGCAAGGCTCACCACGGTTGTTGAGTTAAAGCCGTAGAGTGTTTGTAAAATACATGACCTTCCCAGGGGCGCGTCCTCTATTATAGCGCTCCTGGTCTATGATTTTATAAGGTCATGGTTTTAACATGAGAACTAATTATTTTGGTTCCTCACACTAAACACTTTGGATTTAACAACGACAACGATATTTATTTTGGAAAGTTACAAAACAAAAACAGCGAGGAGATTAATGAGACCACAAACTTATGTGTCGAGGCGGAATTCGGCAACAGCGACGACTGCTTGGTCGCGCAACTATAATACAGTAAGACACACCCAGAAAAGTATAGGTCCTTTAGCTTACTCGTTTTTGGTAGGATTGATTGTGCTTGGCATTGGCTTGATTTATGTTGCCCAGAGTACTCGTGCAACGAATTACGATTATGAACTGTCAGCAATCGAGAATGAAATCTCCGATTTGCAAGCGAAAAAAGAAGATCTGGCAGTCGAAAAGGCACGCTTGACTTCTATCGTTGCCTCTGAAAATAGCGAAGTGGCTTCGACTATGGAGAATGCCAACGCGGCGGGATATGCTGGGGAGTAGGCTGAGTGTGATATCCCCTCACCACCCTTAACCCATATACTATTTAGGTAGTAGCGACGCAGCGTATAGAGTAGCCGAGGTAACGGTTACCGCCGTTGGCTGGGTCGACATTGGAGCTATGGAAGAACAGGGAGTACGCGCGGTTAGCAGAGTAGGCAGTACGTGACCAATAGCCGCCGCAGGAGTCGACATAGCTAAGTGAGCTATTGGCGACGTAGCCGGCATCAGGGAAGTTAAGTTCTGAGTTTGACATGGTATAATACAGAAAAGGAGCTTAATGAAATTATTATTAGCATCGTCTGGTTTTACGAATGAGGCAATCATTGAAGCGTGTGAACGTTTGGTAGGGAAGCCTCGAAGCGATATAAATTTTATCGTTATCAATGAGGCCATCAAGGGTGAAACTGGCGATATGCGTTGGTTTGCGGAAACGCTTTTCGAGATTGTGAATAATTTTGGTGGCAAGATGGAATTTATAGATCTCCAAGCTCATTCGCTGGAACACGTGCAAGAACGAATTGCTGCAAATGATGTGATCTTTTGTTTTGGTGGTAATGCTGATTATCTTGCTGAGGTGTTCCGTAAAACTGGTTTTGATCAGATCCTGCCAAGTATTTTGGAAGATAAAGTCTGGGTCGGTAGCTCTGCTGGTTCGTGTGTTTTGGGATATAAAGAGTCTAAGGCAATCTCAGAAAAAGTCTTCCAGGAAGTTCAATGTACAGATCATTATTTAGAGATTGTGCCATTGGTGTTTTTACCGCATTTACACGGTTGGTTCCAGTTTGGCGAAAAGGAAGTTCTGCAAGAATCGGAGGTTGTAAATGTCCCCGTGTATGCCTTGTCCGATCAGGCTGCCCTTGTGATTATTGATGATAAGATGCCTCAGATCGTTGGTGAGGACTATATAATAGCAGAAAACGGCAATATTGCAACCTCTCTAGAAGTCTTCTAACGCCTTTTAGGTCAAAACCGCCCTCATACCAAGGTTTTAATAAAAATCGCTTAAACTGGCTCTAAATAGCCTTAAACGGAAAATGGTGCTGCAAAATGATTAAAAATGGTAGTTTTGGCTGGGAAACGTCATTTTATAACATAATAAATAGTTTGAGTCAAAAATAAGCTAAGAATAGATCAGTGTGGCTGATTTTTTGGATCTTTAAAAGAATACAAGGGTACTGCTTGAATGAGATTTCCTGAAAATACGTAGGATTAAGCTAAGATGGCAGTACGGGTTCTCCATCTTGTCAGCAAGCAACTTCCCTTATGCCGGGCGCGTCCTCAATGGCTCTCTGGGTGCTGTCGGCTCTTGGGGTTACTACTGGTCACGTACTGCCAGCTCTAGCACCTACGCATACCGCCTAAGCGTCAATAGCTCCGGTGTCAACCCAGCCGACGGCAGCCCCCGTTACAACGGCTTCCCCATACGCTGCGTCACTACTACCTAAATAGTATATGGGTTAAGGGTGGTGAGGGGGATATGCATAAAGCGTTCTATGCCCGAAATAGGCTTGACTTTAAGTCAATCTTTAAGAGGTTATGCTATAATAAAGATATATGACTAGAAACAAAGTGATGCGTCTAGGTCTTCTCGCCGCGATGAGTATTATCGTGGTGCGGCTGTTTTTTATTCAGATTATTCAGCATGATAAGTGGGCGGAGAAAGCTGCAGCACAGCAAACTTTGCAAAACGTTTTGCCGGCCAAGCGCGGGGAAATTTACATGATGGACGGAAATGAGCCGGTGGCAGTAGTGATGAATGCGACCGTTTATACAGTGATCGTCGATCCGATGCTGGCTAATCGTGAATCTGTCGAAGAGAAGCTTGGTAGCTTGATTAAAGATAAGCAGATTGCAAAGTGGGATGATGTTTTTGCGAATCGCACGCGACGCTATTATATCGTGGCGAAGAATGTTGAGCGTAAGGCAGCTGAGCAAATCGCGGATTTAGATCTGACGGGAGTTTGGCTACAGTCGAATACTAAGCGAGTCTATCCAGAGGGGGAACTGGCATCAAACTTGCTAGGTTTCGTGAATGCGGAGGGAATTGGGCAATATGGAATAGAGGGCGCACTGAATGACGAGCTGACAGGAGAGGATGGTTTGTTAAAGACAATTAAGGATATTAATAACGTTGCACTGTCGATTGGCGACGATAATGTCAAAATTGCTGCCAAAGATGGTGAGAATGTAGTGCTAACGATTGATAGAACCATGCAACACAACATCGAAAAAATCCTTGAGAAGAAATCCCAGGAAATCGGTTTTAAGAATTTAGAGGCGATCGTAATGGATCCAAACAATGGGGAAGTTTTGGCGATGGCGAACTATCCAGGCTATGATCCAGCGAATTTTGGTAATGTGGAGAGCGCGGCAGCATATATTAATCACGTCGTGGAAGACCCTTTCGAGCCAGCAAGCGTTTGTAAAACTTTTGCTTTTGCAGCGGCGACCGATTTGGGAGTAATGACACCGGATAAGACCTTTACAAATTTTGGCGAGATTACGATTGATGGTTGGCCGATTCGTAATGCGGAGCAGGGTGCTAATCTGCTGGGGACTCAGACTATGCAAACAGCTTTTAACTATTCTCTAAATACGGGTTCAACGCAGGCTTTGCGCTGGATGGGGGGCAGCGAGACCGAGATTACACAGACAGCACGTGAAAAGTTATACGAATATTATTTCAATAGGTTTGGTCTGGGGCATTATACGGGGATTGAACTTTACGAATCACCGGGTTACCTGGTTGAGCCTAATGCGGATATGTATGGCTTAGCTTCGACTTATGCGAATATGACTTTTGGCCAGAATATGCAGGCCACCATGGTACAGGTCGCGGCGGCAATTTCTTCGGTGGTGAATGGTGGTAAGTATTATATCCCAACCATTGTAGCTGGCAAAATGGTGAATGGGGAATTTATCGCAAACGAGGAGCGCGAGCCAGTGCGCCAAACAATCAGTGCGCAGACAAGTGCTTCAATGCGGGAAATGCTTTACAACACTCGAAAAATGTGGCGTAGCAATGGGACAGACCCAGTCGGATATTATGTTGGTGGCAAGACCGGTACTGCACAGGTCATTAAGGACGGGGCTTATTCCATGGACGAAACGCAAGCAACGTATGTTGGTGTGGGCGGCAAAGAGGGGGAATTGCCGAGCTATGTGATTATGGTACGCGTTTGGGAAGAAGGTAAGCTCGCTGGAGGGCAGGAACATGCTTTGCCAGTATTTAATGATTTAAAAAATTACGTGCAAAATTATCTACGGATTCAGCCAAAAACCGCGGAATAGCGGACGCTTGATTTAGCTGCAACATTTTCAGAAGTACTATGTTATAATATATATTGTAATGGCCGATACACTAAATAATGAAACTTTTTATGGCTTATTGTTGGCGTTGTCTGCTTTCTTTTTGGCGACATTTTTAACGCCGATCTATACTTATTTCGCCTATAAATATAAGTTTTGGAAGAAACAGAAAAAAGAAACTCTCACGGGTGAAGCTTTGCCAGTAATGACTAAGCTTCATGCTAAAAAATTTGCGCGTCATTTTCCTACCATGGCGGGTATTATTGGTGTAGTAACAGTGTTCTTGGTGACATCGATCTGCAATCTCAATCGTGAGCAAACGTGGCTACCACTTATTGGTTTTATTGGCGGTAGTATTGTTGGCTTTATTGACGATATTATAAATGTATTTGGTAATGGTAAGGGCGCCGCTGGTCTGCGTGCGCCAGTAAAATTTGCTATGATTACGGCGATCGGGGTATTTTTGGGCTGGTGGTTTGCTGTGAAATTGGGCTGGACTACGATCGAGGTGCCATTCTTGGGCGACTGGGAAGTTGGTGTAGTTGGGATGATTTTGATCTTTACTTTTGCAGTAGTTGCGACTTCAAATGCCGTCAATATCTCTGATGGTCTAGACGGTCTTGCTGGTGGTCTGGCAATGTTTGCCTATGGTGCTTATGGTATCATTGCTTTGTTCCAAGGTCAGTGGATGCTGACGGGATTTTGTCTAACTGTAGTAGGTTGGCTGCTATCATATATCTGGTTCAACGTGCCACCAGCGCGTTTTATGATGGGAGACACGGGCTCGTTTGCAATCGGTGCTGGTTTGGGCGTGATTGCGATGATGACAAACGCCTTCTTTCTCTTGCCGATAATCGGTATGATCTTCGTAGTTGAGGCTGGGTCATCTTTGGTGCAGATCTTTTGGAAGAAGGTTTTTCATAAGAAATTAATGCTATCGGCGCCAATTCATCACCATCTGGAAGCAAAAGGTTGGGGCGAGGCAAAGATCGTAATGCGTTTTTGGGTGATTGCGGGAGTTTTTGCGATCCTTGGGGTTTTCTTGGCGATTCAGGGCGGAATCGTGAGCGATGAACGTATTAGACAGGTTGAAGGCGTGGTCCGAGGTGAGAATGCCAAGGAGCTAGAAACGGGGCAGCCAGATGCGTAGGCACAAGAGTGATCGAACGATTGCGGCGTTGACTTTCGTACTTTTATGTATTGGCTTGATTGTGATCTATGCAATCGGGCCGATGCGCGCGAACGTTATGAATTCAGTATACGGTAGTAACGTCGGGGAAAACGATTTCTTTATTCAACAGTTACGTAATGTGATTTTGTCACTCGTAGTGATCGTATTGGCATTCAAGATCCCATATCAATATATGCGCAAATATGCAAAGTTTGTGATGTTCGGTGGATTGATATTATGTGGAATCTTGTTTGGATTGTCTTTGATAAATAGTCCATTGGCGAAGTGTGAGTTGGGAGCCTGCCGGTGGTTCAATTTGGGCGGTTTTAGTTTGCAGCCAGCGGAAATTTTAAAGCTTGGTTTGGTATTATATCTAGCGCAACTGATTGCTGAACGTAAAGCCGAGGGCAAGCTTGGTAGTAGTGATTTTTGGATTCCGTTTGCGATTGTGAGCATTTTATCTTTAGGTTTTGTGGTAGTGGCGCAGAAAGACCTCGGTACTGGTATTGCGATTGCGGCGATTATCTTATCAATGCTATTTATGAGTGGGGTAAAGATGCGGTATTTTATTGGTGTTTTAGCGATTTGTCTTGCTGGCGGTGTTGCCTCAATTGTGGTTTCTCCACATCGCATGGAACGTTTAATGACTTTTCACTCGGAGGATTCCAGCGATGCTTACCATATTGAGAACGCTATGATCGCGATTGGCACGGGCGGATTCTGGGGGGTTGGTATGGGTAATAGTGTGCAGGCGACTGGTTATCTGCCGGAATCCATTAACGATTCTGTTTTTGCGATTATGGGTGAAACATTTGGTTTCGTTGGACTCGTAGTGGTGATTGGATGCTTCACAGCTCTATTAATGAGGCTACTTCGGACGGCAAATTATTTGGAGAATGATGAAGAATCTCTGGTAGTAATAGGAGTTTTTGCGTGGGCGACCGCACATGTGGTGGTAAATGTCGCCTCAATGACAGGGCTTCTGCCGCTTACGGGCATCACCTTGCCATTACTAAGCTATGGCGGTACAAGTATGTTATTTACTGCGGCAGCTCTAGGAATAGCTTTGCAGCTTTCTTGCTATACGAGTCGTGAGCCAAGACAGGAAAAAGTCGTATCGACATCGCAACCAAAAGTACGCACTATGCGAAGGAGATTAGAATGAAAGTGTTAGTAGTAGGCGGTGGTTCGGGGGGTCATATTACGCCCGCCGTAGCCGTGGTCAGGGAATTACTAGAAAAACAGCCACGCACCAAAGTCGAATTTTGGACGGACCGTAAGTATTATAAAAATGTTGTAAAAATTACAACGGAAATTGGTGTGCGTTGGGGCTCGCATGCTCAAGAAGGGAATCGACGCATCCCTTATATTCGCGTACGCAAGATCTGTGCAGGTAAGTTTCGCCGTTATGCAGGTTGGACCTGGAAGGACTGGCTGAAAAACTGGTGGATAGTTATTAAAGATCTGTTTTTTGGTAATATTGCAGGATTCTTTGGGTTTGTGGGTGGTATTGTGCAGAGCTTTTGGCGCCTGATTTTACCAAACAGTCGTCCAGATGTGATTTTTTTGAAAGGTGGATTCGTCGGTTTGCCAGTCGGTTTGATCGCAAAATGGCTGAAGATACCTTACGTTGTGCATGAGTCTGATATGGTGCCAGGCCTAGCGAATCGTTTGCTCATGGAACATGCTACAGTAATCGCTAGCGGATGGGATAATCTAAAAAGTGAAAATAGTTGCGTAGTTTTTGTGGGTGTACCAGTGGCGCCGGAGTTTAAAGTTATCACAGAGACACAGCAAAAGAACTTGAAGAAAACTTTTGGTTTTAACCCTGAGAAACCGCTAGTTGTAATTACTGGTGGAAGCCAGGGCTCGCAAAACATTAATGAGGCCATGAAAGTAATCTTGCCAGATATGCTGAAGTTTACCAGCGTGGGGCTAGTGGCAGGACGCAAATATTATGAAGAAGTAGTTGATCTCAAGCGTTATGAAGAGTGGGATAAGGCTAAGTTGCAGTCGAATTTTCGGATGTGGGAGTTCAACACGGCCATGCACGATTTAATGGGCGCGGCTGATGTAGTAGTGAGCCGCGCGGGTGCCACTACTATAGCCGAGCTAGCGGCTTTGCAAAAAGCAGTAATTTTGGTACCTTTTGAGCGTTTGCCAGGCGGTCATCAGCTGAAAAACGCCGAAAAATTACGTGACATAGGTGCAGTAGCGATGGTGCCGGATGAGCGAATGCGACAAAATCCTAACGAACTTTTGGATGAAGTAAAACATTTAGTGCGTGCTCCGCGTGAGCGTCAGGATTTGGCAGAGAAATTACACTCAGAAGCCAAACTGGACTCAGCTAGCCGGTTGGCACAGATTTTGATCGAAGTGGGCGAACATAAGCAACTTGGCGAAGTCAAAGAGCAGAGTTCAGATAATAATGAGGCTGGGATAGTTAGCAAAGATACTAAAGCAAAGACGAAGCAGGGTTAGGATTTCAAGAATGCGTGGGCAAACTAAGACAAAACGGATGAAACGCGGCCAAACCATTGTGGCTGAGCGTGAGCATGCTGAATCGGACTCTGAGCGGATGCTAGAGCGAAAGCGACAGAAACGTAAGCACAAACGATCTTTGTTTTTAGCAATTATAATTTTGACCGCACTAGGGGCTTTGATTTATATTACTGGTGAAAACGCAGTCAACCAGTATCGTCCTGGTGCAAAAGAGCCTGAGACGAAATATGAAATTAAAGCTGAGATCGTGGATGAGGACAATCGTGGTCAAATCTCGACGCGAGTAAAGAATTATATCGCACTATTAGAACAGGATTTGCAGGATTTGGGCTATACAATTACGCAAGTCACGCTGCCGAGTGGTATGAGTAGGGAATTATATGTTGATTTGCTCGACCAAGAACCATATCTGAAAGTGAATACTGATCGCGATACAGCAGTAACGGCTGAGGATGCGGATCGGGTCTTGCGCTATCTGCGAGAAAAGGATCTACATCCAGCTTATATTGACATCCGAGTGGATGGTAAAGCTTATTATAAATAGCTGAATATCTTCCAAAAAACCACTACCGAAATTTACGTAAAATTATAAAAATTTTCTAAAGCGTGCTATAATGGTAATAGTTATTATAAGGTCATTTAGAATTAAAACAAATAAGTTGTCACATAGGAGGACAGATGTTGCAAATACATAAAAAAAGAATTAAGACGGTAGTACCACTACTTTGTTCTAGTGTGTTGGTTTTGTCTGGTCTGACGTTTTTTAATTCTTTGACTACTTATGCTGCCGAAACGAGAACTTTGACTAATATTACCAACATGCAGGAGATGACGCCACTGATTTGTGCAAATTCTGCGATTGGCGCGACGACAACTTTGACCGATACGCGTGATGGCGAGCAGTATACTGTCCGTAAACACGAAGACGGTAACTGTTGGATGACGCAGAATCTACGCTTGCAGGGCAGTAAAACCCTGACGCCAATGGACTCCGACGTAACTTCGAATTATACTCTTCCAGCCTCGGACCTGAATGGCTTTGATAATACAAATTACTATGCCAATCAGATGTACTATGCTAATGATGCTACAAATGGGGCGTATTACTCTTGGACTGCTGCCACGGCAGGAACTGGCGATGCGAACTTGACTTCGGGCGACGCTCCGAGTAGTGTTTGTCCAAAAGGCTGGAAATTGCCACCAAATTCCGGTAGAGGATCTTATGCCGAGTTTGTCGCTGCCGCTGGCATTACGAATGATGCTGCTGGTTCTACTAAGCTTCGATCCGCTCCCTACAACTTCTCTTATGCTGGGAGCGTCAGCGAGAGCACTCTTTACAATGTCGGCTTCTACGGCGACTATTGGTCACGTACCGCCTACTCCGATATCATCGCATACCACCTGGGCTTCGATAGCTCCACTGTCTACCCGGCCATTCTCAACTACTACCGTTACCTCGGCTTTCCTGTACGCTGTGTTGCTACTAGCGGCTCCAACACCACTATCAAAGATGGCAATTTGTCGGTCGAGATCTTGCCAACTTTGACTATTGATGCCGTGACAGATATGGATGAGGTGGCGAATCCGACCGCGATTACTACTGGCAATATTACGGCTACGGTTTCAGCAAATGGCGCGTATCAGGTGCTACTGAGTGCAAAAGAGCCAAATCTCACTAGTAAGGAGGTTGACGATATCATACCAGCTTCTAGTAATCTTACAGTTGGTACGAATGGGTGGGGAATTGCAACTAATGATGCGGGGGCTTATGCTGCGATAACTACTGTGCCAACGGTTTACTATAATACCACCGCTATTGGAAAAGTTACTACTCAGACTGTGCATACTTTTAATATTGGTGCGACAATCAGCCCGACTTTGCCAGCTAGTATGTACTCAACTCTAGTGACCGTGACGGCTACCACCATCTAAACAACATAAAAGTGAAGGATTGAGCAAGTAGATAATATTTGCTCAATTTTTTTGTAATAGAATACCAGATGACATACTCTTGTATAGGTGAATCTTTTGCGCCGACTTTAAAACTTAGAGTAATCATGTGGTTTTAGTTTTGCTCGAGCAAAGCTCTACTTGCAAATAGAAAATAGTCCACCGCTTGGTGAACTATTTTCTATGGCTGGGCCGGCAGGATTCGAACCTGCGAATGCTGGGACCAAAACCCAGTGCCTTACCGCTTGGCGACGGCCCATCAATACTTTTAATTATAGCACAGGGTGTAGATATTGGCTAGATTTCTAGTCTTTTTCCGTTGCATTTATGGCGTTAGCCAGCTCAGTGCGAGCTTCAGCCTCGCGCAGATTTGGGACTTCTTCTAGTACCACCCGGATACATCCTGCGATCGGTATAGCGATGATGGCACCAATCAGGCCAAACATGTACATACCAATAATGATAGCGGTGAGTACGAGCGCGGTCGGTAGATTCAGTGCGTCACCTTGGATCTTTGGAGCGATGAGATTATTTTCGATTTGTGCATAGATGATATAGAAGATGAGGAAGATGATGGCGGCTACTGGCGAACTAAAGAAGAGTAATGCGGTAATGAGAATACAGCCAATAATCGGTCCAAACATTGGAATAAGATAAAAGGTTAAAGCGATTAGACCCATAGGTAGGGCTAGACTGCTAGAGAAGCCGCAAGTAAATGATAGTAATAGTACGGCAATTGTTACAACTGATCCGTCCAAAACTGCGACCGTGACTTGCTTAGACACGTAAGTCCCGACGACGCCAGCAAGACGTCCAGCGAGTTTTTGCCAAGCTTGGATCGAGGAATTTTTGCGTTTACCTTCGATAGTTTTCCAGAATTGTCGGACAAGTTCTGGGCCTTCTAAGGCGAAGAGTAGAGTCAAGACTAGTACAAGTACGACATTGGTAGCGATTTGTGCGATTGTGCCTACGCCGGTGACCAGTACATTGCCAAAGTTGCTAACAAAGCTATTAGAGAAGTTACTGAGAGCATTAGAGATCTCATCTTGCAGGTTATCGATGCCAATAGTCTGGCCGAAGCTATTGATACCTTCCCAACCCCCAATAGTATTCTCAAAAGTCTCCGGCAATTGCTTGACAAATTGTACTGACTCATCAATGACTACTGGCACGATCACGGAAATGATTAGCCCAAGTATAATAATGACGATACCATAAGCTAAAGCGGACGATACAGAAGTGGTTTCGCGTTTAATAAGACGATTGATACGCTCGGCAAGTGGCTGAATGGCGATTGCTAAGAAGATTGCGATACCGACAATAATTAGCCCAGATAAAGCTTTCCAAATAAAAAGTCCAATTAATCCTAGGCCCAAAATCACCAGCCAAAATCTAACAAAAGTTTTGGTGTCCACCTCGATTGTCTTTTTATACATGAATAACCTCCGTTGTTATCCTTATTGTAACACATCGGATCGGTTTAGAAAACCGATTTTTCGGAATAATATCGTTTCAGAAAGTCGCGCTTGTAGTGGTCAAAATCGTCGTTTAGCATGGCGTTACGAATCTCCTCAGTAAGGCGGATAATGAAGCGTAGATTGTGTGCCGAAGCTAGACGGTAAAACTTTCGCTTTTGCTCAGGATCACCCGAACGCCACATTGCACGTAAACTCCCCAGAGTCCAGCCAGCTTTGCAGGTGCTGCAGTCACACCCAACTTCCAAGGTTGCACCAGAATTGGCGAACTTGCGTAAGTTTAGGCTACCGTCACGCGTATAGATTTTACCATGGCGAGCTTCACGCGTTGGTGCTACGCAGTCGAAAGTATCCGCTCCCATTTCTGCACCGATTAATATATCGTCTGGGTGTGATAAGCCCAACAAATGTCGAGGTTTGTGAGTGGGTAATTCTTCATTACACCAGCGGAGAATCTCTCCTAGATCTTCCTTGAGAAACGCCCCGCCTAAGCCAAAACCATCAAACCCAACACCATCAATATTCATTTTTGCGAGGTTGCGCGCAGTTTGGCGGCGCAAGTCCTCCCAACGCCCGCCCTGCAAGACGCCATATAGATTTTGGCGATAGCCTAGATCGTCGCGATGTTTGATATGTTCGGCTAGACTACGCTTTGCCCAGCGCTCAGTACGTTCCATAGCCTCAATATTGTACTCATATGTATCGGCTAAGGAGGTTAATTCATCGAAGGCCATATGAATGTCGGCACCAATTTGGCATTGGATTTGCATAGACTCTTCTGGCCCGATAAAATCTGGCTGTCCATCAAAAGGATCGGTAAAACTAACGCCTTTTTCCGCGACGTGAGCCAATCGCTCGGTATGGGCGGTATTGGTGACGTGGCGTTCTTTTTCCATAGAAACTACTTTACCCAAGCCTGAGCCAAGTGACATGACCTGAAATCCTCCAGAGTCGGTCAAGGTTGGGCCCTGCCAAGGGGAATTATCTAGATCGTCTTGGCGGCTTGGTTGCCAGTTGGCTAGACCGCCCGCCTGTGCAATTTCATGACAATGGCGACGGAGGTGGTAGCCATTGGAAAGCATCGCCTGGGCATTCAATTGGCGCAAATCTTCAGCACTCAAAAAACGTACATATCCATTAGTTCCGACTGACATAAAAGCGGGAGTCTTGATCTCGCCGTGCGCAGTTTTGATAATACCTGCACGCCCTAGGCCGTTTGGTAACGTTTTCTGAATTTCAAATTCCATGTATATATTATAGTACAATGTTGGGCTAGTGCATGAAAAGAAAAAGCCCCTCCGAAGAGGGGCGGGCAAGGTAGTTATTCCGAGTCGTCGTCGAAGTCAAGGTCGTCATCGTCATACCAGTCTTCAGAGTCGTCATCAGAATCCTCAACGTCGCCACGCACAGCGCGACAAACGGCCACTACCAGCCATAGGAAGAAGGTTTCAATGATCAATCCAGTTACAAAAGCGATCAGCATCAGTTTTGTAAGACCACCAAAGCTCATGCGACCCCAGAATGCGATCGTGTTGAACAGGATGGTATCAATTATCCGCGCGAAGAACGATGAACGCCAAGCTCTTCGAGCAATTTGCCCCGGTGCAGTACGTTCGCGCAACGCTTCATACAGGGCGTTATTGACCAGACTGCGTGCCACGAATGCAATCGTACTAGCGATTGATAACCGCGCATACTGCTGGAAAACGACCGCCAAATTGACGTTATTGACGCCAGGTGCATCCGGTAGCCAGTTGACGATGGTAAACGCTACAATAGCTATCAGATTAATCGCAGCGCAGTTGATGGCTGCCATGTTAGCGACTCGCCGGCCGTACAATTCCGATGCAATGTCGATAATTACACAAGCCAACGGGAACAGGATCAAGCCCCCGTCAAAGATGAGCGGTCCAATTTGCCAGATCTTAGTGGCGAGCAGATTGCTCATCACCGTGATGCCGGCGAGCATAATGCCCAGGAAAAGCAGGAAGTTTGAAGTGCGACTGACACTGTAGAGTTTAGAATTACGCATGATGTGTTCCTCCATTTCAGTAAGTTTTGTGGAATAAATCGGGTGATTTTTGGGTAACTCGAAACGCTTTCCTCCTTTGTTAAAGAACTAGTGGTTACCTTTTGGCAACACTCAACCAGACCCTTTGTTAGGATCTGTTTCTATTGTAGCACAGATTATCTATTTTGTCAATAGTGAATATCATGTATCCAGGGTCGGGGCAACTTAAAATTCAACTTAAAGAATCAAAAGACAGGAAAATACTACGCTCGCTGTCTTGACATAGGAGGGAATCAAAGGTAAAATGGTCTGATGTTAAAGTTGTTACGTTATCTTAAACCATACTGGTGGCAGGTGATAATCCTGCTGGCAATGACTGGTTTGCAGGTGTGGACACTACTGCAACTTCCAGCGATTATGGCAAGTATCGTGAATGATGGTATCATGATGCAGGATACGGCTTATATTTGGCAGTCTGGCGTGAAGATTGTGTTATTTGCGTTGATTGCATCGGTGGCGGCTTTTATAGTAAACTATTTTTCGGCGCGGATTGGGATGGGGTTCTCGCGAGATCTGCGGAATGATCTATTTAAGCAGATTTTGAGTCTCTCAATTACGGATATTAATGACTTCTCGACAGCATCGCTCATTACACGTACCACTAATGACATCTCGCAGGTTCAGCAAGCGGTCACGATGTGCCTGATGATGCTGATTCGTGCTCCACTTACAGCGATCCTGGCGATTGGGCAAGCAATTGCTACGGCGCCAGATATGACTTGGATTATTGCCCTAGCGGTAGGGATTCTGTTCGTGCTGATTGTGATCATTATGGTGATTGTAATGCCAAAGTTTAAGGTAATCCAGAAGCTAACCGATCGTATTACTTTATTGACGCGGGAAAACTTGACTGGATTGAAAGTGATTCGTGCTTTTAACAACGAAGCAGTCGAACAGCGACGTTTTGCGCGTACTAATCACGAATATACGCGGTTGGCGATCGTAGTGGACTTAATTATGTCTTTGCAAGATCCGCTGATTAGTTTGGTGATGAATGGCACGTCAATCGTCTGCGTGTGGGTGGGTGTGTCTTTGATGGTTAACGATATTTCGTATCTTGGCGATATGATGGCATTTTTACAATATGCGATGCAGGTAATTATGGCGTTCCTATTCCTGACGATGCTTTTTGTAGTGTTGCCACGTGCTAATGTGTCGGCGGGTAGGATTAATGAGGTGATGGAACGTAAGCCAAAAATCGCTTGGAAGAGTGAAACTCTTGGCAAACCAGATCTGAGTCCATCGGTAGAATTTGATAGGGTTGACTTCTCCTATGCAAAGGCGGAAGAGAAGGTGCTTTCACAGGTGAGTTTTGTCGCTAAGGCTGGGGAAACCACTGCCTTTATCGGATCGACTGGATCGGGTAAGTCGACTTTGATCAATCTCGTGCCGAGGTTTTATGAGCCGACGGCGGGGAAGATCAAGATTAACGGTCTAGATATTCAAAATTATGCCCAAAAAGATTTAATGCGTAGGATTGGTTATGTGCCACAACGCGGAGTTTTATTCTCTGGAACAGTGAAAAGTAATATTATGTTTGGCGCGCCCGAGTTGTCAGAAAAACAAATGCACGAGGCAGCTAGGATTGCGCAAGCAGAAGAGTTTGTTGAGAAATTGGATAAAAAGTACGATTCGCATATTGCTCAAGGTGGCAGTAACGTCTCGGGTGGACAAAAGCAACGTCTTTCGATCGCTCGCGCGATTGCGAAGGACCCAGATATTTATATCTTTGATGACTCTTTCTCAGCTCTCGATATGAAGACCGATGCGAAACTACGCAACGCCTTGAAACCAGTGACAAAAAACGCCGTTACACTTATTGTAGCTCAGCGCATCAGCACGATTCAAGATGCAGATCAGATTATCGTCCTTGACAAAGGAAAGATGGTCGGAAAAGGGAAGCATAGTGATCTGTTACGCAGTTGTGAGGTCTATCGACAGATTGCACAATCACAATTATCCGAGCAAGAGTTTGCCAAAGAAATGAAGAAAGGAGGAGGACGTGCCTAAGTCTATGGGAGATGGTAAGCCAAAGAATTTTGGTAAGACTGTGAAACGTTTTGCCGCCTGCTTGAAGCCTTGGCGTTGGTCGATTGTTCTGGCGATCGTCTTTATGGTAATTTCGTCAATTTTGTCGGTTTTCGGGCCAATGCTGCTTGGTAATGTGACCACGAGTGCAGTTGATAGTTTGACGAGCACTGGAGCTTTAGACTGGGGTGTTATTAGTAGCTTGCTAATTTGGTTGGCGATTTTGTATGTCGCTTCGGCGATCTTCAATTACTTACAGAATCTCGTATTAGCGTTAGTAGCAGAACGTTATGGTCAGAAACTACGTGAGCAAATCCTCGAAAAAATTGCCAAATTGCCGGTTTCGTATTTTGACCAACATCAGTTTGGCGATACTTTATCGCGTATGAGTAATGACGTGGATACGATTGCTAGCTCGCTGGCGAGGGTATTAGCGGAGGTATTTAGTGATGTAATCGTGATGATTGGTACACTAGTAATGATGATGGTGATTTCAGTTCCGCTGTCGCTAATTTCACTGCTTGTGATTCCATTTTCTGTCTTCTTCATCAGTAAGATTGCCAAAAAAGCTCAGGACTGTTTCCGTGCACAGAGGACAATTTTGGGTGAAGTAAATAATATTGTCGAGGAAGATTATTCTGGACAATTGGTAATCCAAGCTAACTCATATGAACCGCAAGCGATCGAAAAATTTGGTAAGACTAATCAGCGACTCTATAATGCTAGCTGGCAAGCGCAATTCTTTGGCTCGATGGCTTACCCGATTATTAGCGTATTCACGAACCTGAGCTATGCTTTAGTTTGTATTATCGGTGGTGATCTGGTGATTAAAGGGAAGCTGGCGATTGGGCAGATTCAGTCATTCTTGCAGTACGTCAATCAGTTCAACCGTCCATTATCAGGTGTGGCCCAGATTGCGGCTAATATTCAGGGAACAATGGCGGCAGCCGAGCGTGTTTTTAATTTCTTGGACGAAAAGGAAGAAGCTCCAGACGCTGAGCCAGCACAGATTGTCAAGGAAGTGAAAGGGAAAGTAGAATTTCACCATGTCGATTTCTCTTATAATCCCGAGAAAGAAATCATCAAGAACTTTTCTGTCAAAATCAAGCCTGACATGCAGGTGGCCATCGTTGGTCCGACTGGCGCAGGGAAGACTACGATTATTAATCTGCTAATGCGCTTTTATGACCCGACTAATGGTTATATTTCGATCGACGGCGTACCAACGCGCGAAATGAAACGTGCGGATGTTCGCAAGATGTTTGGTATGGTTTTGCAAGACACTTGGCTTTTCTCAGGTACGATTGAAGATAACTTGCGCTATGGCCGTAGTGGTGTATCACATGACGATGTCGTTAAAGCTGCCAAGATGAGCAGTATTCACCACTTCATCGAAAGTTTGCCACATGGTTATAAAACGGAAATTTCTGAGGATTCGGACAACATCTCTGCTGGTGAGAAGCAATTATTGACAATTGCGCGCGCTATGGTAGCGAATCCGCCGATGATGATTCTGGACGAGGCGACTTCTAATGTTGATACGCGTACAGAACAACTGATTCAGGATGCTTTTGCTAAGCTGACGCACGGTCGCACTTCGTTTGTGATCGCACATCGTCTATCGACCATTCGTAATTCGGATCTGATCTTAGTCATGAAAGAAGGGAAGATCGTTGAGCAAGGGAAGCACGAAGAGTTACTGAAGGAAAATGGCTTCTATGCCGAGCTTTATAACTCGCAGTTTGCGGATAGCTAGAAAAGTCTTTGATGGGGCAGACTTTGTAGCGGCGGAGGATGCTAGTAGCAGCTTTCAGCATCTTTGTTCGATAGCTAGCTAGAAACGCTAGATCTATAGTATAATAAGACCATGCATGTAGGTACAATTCTGTTGGCGTGGGTGGCAATTTTTCTAGTCGTAATCATCGCGATGATGGGGAGTGGCATGCTAGCAATTGAGATAGACTTTGGTAGCAAAGACGATGAGGAAGAAAAGGACGAGAAAACAGGGAATTAATAGATACAAGAATACTCCAGCGCACTGGAGTATTCTTGCTTGAGGAAATATGTGCGTTAGCTAGTAGCGACGCAGCGTATGGAGAAGCCGAGGTAACGGTTGAAGTCATTAGCTGGGCGGACACTGCCATTACTGAAGTTCAGGAAGTATGCGTAGGTATTAGAGGAGGCTGTACGTAACCAATAGTAACCCCAAGAACCGACGTCGCCCAGTGAGCCATTTGTGATATACCCTCCCGCTACAAATCCTGCTCCACCAAACACCCTACCAGCCATGCCTGTACCAGCTACGTCGCTGACCCAAGCAGTATTTGCGCTGTCACTATTCACGAGATTCGTATACGAACCATTACCGAGATTTGGCGGAAGCTTCCAGCCTTTCGGGCAAATGCTGCTTGGTGCATCGTTGCCAGGGGCTATGGAACTATTGCCACTTCCAGCTGTAGCGGTGTACCAGTTGTAGTATGCGCCTTTGATCAGACTATTATCATAGTAGGCTTTAGCCTGGTACTGATCGCTACTACTAAACCCAGAGATAGAACTACTTGGTATCGTAAAACTCCCACTGGTCATATCACTATCGCTACTGCTAATAGTTTTATTCACTAGATGTAGGCTTTGTGCCATCCAACAATTTCCATCGGCTAGCTTAGCCACCACATACTTACTGCTATCTCTTGTGTCAGTTAGAAGTTTGTAAGCCCCAATTGGTTCGTTTTTACAAATACTTGAAGTCATTTGTTGCATATTGGTAATGGTAGAAAAACCAGACTTCGGCATAAAAGCTACGGTCTTTGGCGTAGCAGCTAGTGATAATAAGACACTTGTTCTATAATGCCCACTACTTGCACTCTCTCCAAACTTTGCTGCAAACACTAGCTTCTTAGTAAAGTCTACTGCATCATTAGTAATACTATTACTACTGAGGCTTTTACCGCTACCATAACTTGGCATGGTATTGTATGTTAGACTAGTATTCGCAGCAACGGTTTCTCCCCAGCCGTATCCCCAGGTATTATCACTAAGATTACTACCAGTTTTACCTCCTGCTCCACCTATAGCTGTATTACCGCTAAGCTGAGAGTTACCATTAGCATAAGAAATTTGCAAAGTATAACTTGCTACGTTGCTAGCTTGTACTCTTACGTTATTACTGATATAAGCTGTACTACCAGGAGCAGTATTAGCTATAGAATTGATTGCACCACCATTATTGATCGTCAGGGAAGCCGAAGTACTCGAGGCGGAACTATTAGTTTCTGTAAGTCCAACTGGTATACAGAGGTTGGATGGACCGTAGTACTGACCGAGATATTGACCAGGCGTTCCTGGGTTGCATGATGGTGCTGGGGCTAAGGGTATAATACCATAATCGTCCTCTCCGCTATCCTCCGTTTCAATACTACTCTCTCCCTCACCAGACCCTTCTTTCTCCTCCTTCGTATTAGTAGTATAAGTAGTAGAACCATCTTTTACTACGCTTACCTCACTACCCTCTTCCGCATACACTCCACTAACTACACTAGGATTAACTATACCATAT